>CAYQEY010000006.1:0-42229 GCA_964416635.1 uncultured Lachnospiraceae bacterium
ATGCGCTTAATAAGTATGAAACACTTGTTCGTGAACTTCCAAGCAGTATTAGCGATTTAACGGAAGAAGATTTTGATGAAATAGAAAAAGAAATAAGAGAATTAGCAGCAAAACAAGATGATATTAATCTTTCTAAAATTGAGGACGAGATTTTCTTTGGTAAAAGAGCCTTAAATAGAATAGATTATAAACAAGCACAAGAGCGTTATGAACATTTAAGAGGGTTCAAAGGTTCATTAGAGGTTCGCTCTAATCCGAGAGTGTGGCTTATTCTTTGGGTTAAGCATATTACAGATATTTTACAAGATGCAGAGAATTTGCAGCGTACAATTAATGATTCTTATTTAAGTAACGCTATTGCTCAAGAAGTCAGAACAGTTAATATGTTCTTAAATACCATTGATTGGGATGAAATCGAAAATAAATCTGATGAAGAATGCAAAGAAATTTCTGATAGATTGATTAGCACTTCTCATAGATTAATGTCCTTACTTGAACAAACGGGAGTTAAGGAAATTAGCGATAAAGTTAAAAACTTCAAAGGAAGAGTGAGCAAAGACTAATGGGACAATTTGATTATTTTTCAGCGCAGGCAATAAATCGCAAGAACGATTATTCTGTATATGTGTGCCCCGTATGTGGGAATGAAAACATTATAAATTCTACAGAGTGCAAATATTGCCGCTACTCTCTCAAGGAGTTTGAAAGTGTTTACTTTTCGCACTATAACGACTACAATGAAGCACTTTTGTTAATCGAAGAAAAAAAGTTGTTTTCCGCATACGAAAAAATAATAACCTTTTTAGAATATTATCCAAAAGACGTAGATGCCCAACATTTACGTTTATACATCTTATCGCTCTTAAAAGATGAAGAGTTTTCAACTAAAGCGGAAACCTATTCCCAAGAGAACAGTGATAGATGGGTAATAAAACTTATAGATGCGCCTGAAAATGTTTCCATTAAAGATTTTCAAAAGAAAACGCTGTTCAAAGGCGAAAGCATTTTAACTTCTTCATATAAAATCGCAACCGCAAAGCAAGAAGAAAGAAACAAAACTATAGTTCATCTAAAAGATTTGACTAATCGTTTATATGAGATTTACATAAAAATAAAGATGTTAAAAGGCAATAACCCTATTTTTGCTGAAATGAAACTCTTTTATGAGAAAATCTATATAGAATTTCTATTACGCAATGGGATGAATATAACGGATTATTTAGAGCTGAATTATAACGATTTGACGGAAGAGCAAAAAAAGATTTTAGGTTCGGTAGATACCATAGAAGACAAAAAGAAATCTGACGGCACAATCGTTAAAGTGTTTATGCCTGAAATTCGTTATAATAGTATCTTATTACAACAAGCGAAAATCACAGTAAATGTTCATCCTAAGAAAAATCCACAGGAGAAATAATGGATATACAGTTTAAGAAAGAATCGTTGTTTGATAAATTTAGTTTATCTACAACTTTATCTAAAGGTGAATTGTTGCGATTGTTTCAGACTCGCCCTGATTTACGTAAAGAATTGCCCGTTTTTATTCAAACAATAAATAATGAGCAAAAATTATATATTGAAGAAATTTTTACTACCTTTTTAGACGGAAAAAACTTTACCATTGAAGAATATTTACAAGAGCAAAAAGGCAAAAAGAATTTAGAAGATACCCTTTCGACTGAAATTGTTGAGCCTGCTGCGGTAAATCCATATAGAAAAAGACTTGCTGTATTAGTAAATGTTATTAGAAGATTTGATGAAGTTGTTTCCGTATTAAAAATCAGCGGTAAAACTTTCGACGAGTTGGTAGATACAACAGAACACTTCCAAGAAATAAGAAAAGAACTTCAATATGCGCGCGTAGATAATGACGGCAATATTTTCCGTTCTTTTTGCGAATGCTTATGGAAGGAAATAGAAAATGCGATTTCTTCTTCTGTTAAAAGCCAAGACAGTAAAACTGTTAATTCTACGTATAGAATTTTAGGCGCAGTAACAAATTCAGAGTTGAAAAAGAAATTTATAGGCGCTTTTGCTACGCATACTTCGGATTTTTTTGATTCCTTCTCTGCGCGATTAGAAGATGAACAAGTATATAAATCAAGCATTGATTTTGCTTGTGGATTAAATGTATCTTTGTTTAAGAATAGGGATATTTACACTTCTTTCAAGTTCTTTTGCGGTAAATTAACCGATAATGCAGAAAATAATGAAGCATATCTATTTGAACACTTTCCAAAATTAATAGAGAGATTAAAACCTTCGGATATAGGAGCATTATTTGAAGGCTTCGCTTCTTGTTGTTTTCAATTGGTTAAGCTTGAAAATATTGAAAACAATACGTACGATAGAATTTCTAAAACGGCAGAAACCGCAAGACAACTTTTGTCACTAATAGATGAAGATGATATTGAAGAAGGAAAACTTGATATTGTAAAAATCTTAATTGGTCTTGCAGATAACGGCGAAGAATGGTATTCTACTTACCAAACGCACATTAAAAACATAGTAAACAAAACAAAACTTTCGGAGAGTTTATATGAAGTGTGTTATATGATATATCACGCTTCGTCACTAAAAGAATATAGAATTGCATTTTCAAACCTTTTATCAGACGTTTCAGGCTTTAATACTGAATTAGTAGTAATGATACAAAAGAAGGAACGTTTGGAGTCTGTTTGTGAAAGCACGAAAGATAAGGGAAAGTATATCCTTTACTCTACAATAAAATCCCAAATCGGTGATGAAATACCAACGCCTAAAGATATTGATAATTTCATTTTGAAATATTACGCATTATCAATAATCAATTCTGAATTAAAGCAATTCTTTAAGAACATACAACAAATGGTTTTCACTCCATTAATGATGTTAGATAACGTACCTACATATAGTTTTGGCTACGGTGGATTGACTCCTAAAGGCGAATTTATGAAAGATTTATTTATGGAGTTGCCAAACGATTGGGAAATTGACTTGGGTGGAACTAAAATAGTTGTTCACGACTTTTTACGTAGCAAGTTGAATTGTTATTCGGGTTCTAATTACGGAAATTCAAAGTCTAAAACTTATATGATTAAATGTGACAACGCTATTTCCGCAAGAAAAGCTTCAAGCGCTACAACAAGCAAATCTGCTACCACAACAACGACCACTTCGTCAACTACGCCTTCAACTTCTAGTTCGGGGCCGAATGGAAAAGTTTTCTGTGGGGTGTTATCCGCAATAGCATTCCTAATTATGATTATCTGCATTGCTTATGAAGTTCCTGTCGGCGGCGTGATATTCTTAATTGTAGCAGTTGCTTTGTTGATTGGAGCTGTTAAATACGACGATATTAAAGACAACGGCAAAGCGTTAACAGCAATAATTTTAATTCCTATAATTTTATGTTGTGTATTTGGTCCGATTGTCGGAAATGCAAACTCTTCATCAAACTCATCAAGTTCGTCAGGCTCTTCAGGTGGCGGCGGATATAATAATAGCGAATATACCGTAATTTTAAATAAAGACGGCGGATATGGTGGAACAAGCACTGTGTACGTGGAATACGGAGATTCAATGCCATACGCAACGGCACCAACAAAAAGTGGCTATGAATTTGGCGGTTATTATACGTCTAGAAACGGCATTGGAACACAATACTACACAACTTCAATGTCAAGTGCAAGAACTTGGAATAAATCATCAAATACAACATTATACGCTTATTGGATTGAGGAAGATGACAGTATAGCTTTAACGGAAAATAACTTTGAAACTTATTTTAACTTTACTTCGAGTTGTTCAGTTTCTAGATATGATTATAGTTCTTCAGGTACCGCTACATACTCTTTCTCTATATCGCCGAAAAGCTCGTTTAGATATTCTAATTCCGATAACCCTTCTTCTATTACGGTAACAATTGGTCTTGATATTTCTTCATTGAGCACATCTTACGGAAAACCATCGGAATACAAAATAACAGTTACTTTATATAAATCATCGGGTTATTCTTATTCGGGTTCTAGAAATTATAGCGTAGGTGCATATGAAAACTATTGGATAGATGGAATATATGATGTGGATGCAAAAATCTATAATTAAAGGAGTGCTTTATGGCTATTAGATACACTATTACTAATTATTCTTGTCCGCATTGTGGCAAGGTTTTTAAGACGGATTCTTGGGCTCAAGTGGGATACTTGCTATTAATCGTAGGAACGGCTTTTCTATCGTTATCTTGGTTTCTTTCAATTGCTATTATGAGAGCGATATTCGATAGTTCCGATATGCCTAGTGTGGGAAGTCCATTTCGAACTTGTGAACATTGTGGTAAAAAATTTTTGTCTTATGAACATCAAGAATGGAACACGTTAAACACAAGTTCTAAAAAAATATGGTCTTATCGTCTTATTCTTAGGGTTTTATATGCATTAAGTGGTTTTGTCCCCCTATTTCTATTGTCACAATTTTTTTGGGGTTCAAACCACGAGTCAGATAGAACAATAGCGTTGATTTTTTTAATTCTTGCTATTGTAATTGTTTTGATAATTGCCATCGCACATTATTTTTGGAAACAATATGGACAAAAAAATGAAATAATCTTAAACCAAGCGGATTTTGATATAGTAAAAGAATCTTTAAAAAGAACAGGCAATGACTTAAATATGGAAAATCCGCCCTTAAAAATAAAAGATAGCGGAATAATTTACGGAGTCAGTCAGCAAAAAAATATCAAAAAATCGACTTACACGTCACCCCAAGATAATGAGGTAAAATCAGTATTTGATATTTTAGAACATAAAGAAAATTCAAATTATGGTTACAGTGTTGATAATCCTATACTGCTTTCTTCTATTCCGGAGGAATATTCTTATTTGTCTTCTCTGAAGGCAAAAGATATAAACAAAATGATAATAGGTATAGATAGAAAAGGTTCTATTAGTAATGGTGATGGACTTTTAGATTTATGGGAAATAACAGTGATAGATTATAATTCTCAAAGAAAAGAAACTATCAAAATATATATTAATCCTTACGCGACAAGAAGCAATTATTCAATTTGTCCTAAGGATTTCAAGTTTAAATAAAAACACAAAGAACTCATAAAAAACGGCAGATAAAAATTCTGCCGTTCTTTATGTTTAATTTATATAAATATACCCATATCGTATTGACATTTAATGTTTTTTCGGGTATAATAATATAAAATAGGGAAAAAAACATATGAAAAAAAACGTTATCGGTTACAGAATTAAATTATTGAGAGAAAAGGCAAAACTCTCGCAGGCAAAACTTGCCGCGGCGCTTGGCGACGTTAAGCAACCCGTTCTCGCCCGTTACGAGCTTGGCTCTATTATGCCGTCCTATCCTGTGCTGATTAAAATTGCCGATTACTTTAACGTATCAACGGATTATCTTCTCGGCAGAACGGATAAACCCGAAGGGAAACTTTACGGACAACCGAAAATAGAAAAGTCCGACCGTATGGAAGAGTTTATCGAAATGTGTTTCGACCCAAGCACTAACGCACACGCAAAACTCAAAGAAATCTTAAAGAAAATACTTGAAGAACAGCAAGGAGAGCGAAAATGAAAGCCGTAATATACGCCCGATATTCTTCAGATAGTCAACGTGAAGAATCTATCGAAGGTCAGCTTCGCGAGTGTCTGGAATACGCCGAAAAAAACGGTATAACGGTCATAGCGAATTATATCGACCGTGCGTTGACGGCAACGTCGGATAACCGTCCCGATTTCCAGCGTATGATTAAAGACAGTTATAAGCATTGTTTCGATATGATAATCGTGTGGAAGTTAGACCGTTTTTCGCGAGACAGATACGATTCCGCGCATTATAAGCACATTCTTAAAAAGAACGGCGTGAAAGTGGTTTCTGCAAAGGAAAATATCAGCGACGGACCCGAAGGAATTATCCTAGAAAGTATGCTTGAAGGCATGGCGGAGTACTATTCGGCGGAACTTTCCGTGAAAGTAAAGCGCGGTTTGAAAGAAAACGCGTTAAAGGCGAAAGTCAACGGCGGACAAATTCCCTTCGGCTATTATATCGACGAAAAACAAAAACTTGCCGTCGATGAGACGCTTGCGCCGATTGTTCAGGAAGCGTTTACGATGTATGCCGACGGGTATCTGATTAAAGACATCGTTAAACGCTTTAACGAAAAAGGCGTCGTGACGAAATACGGCAAGAAAATGTCGTATAATATGGTGCAGTACATGCTGACGAACCGCAAATACATCGGCGAGTATCGGTATAACGACGTTGTAATCCCCGACGCGGTGCCTGTCATAGTAAGTAACGACTTGTTTGAACGAGTCAGACGGCGAATGGAAAAGAATGCCCGCGCGCCTGCCCGTCATAAAGCGGAAGACGATTATTTGTTAACGACGAAACTCTTTTGCGGTCGATGCGGCGCGATGATGGTAGGCGAGACGGGAACGGGAAGAAACGGGGTGCACCGCTATTATAAATGCGTGAATGCGAAAAAGCATACTTGCGGCAAGAAAGCGGTACAGAAATTGTGGATAGAAGATTTAGCCGTGAAAAAGGCTTTGGATATATTGCACGACGAAACTGTGGTAGAGTATCTGACGGAGCGAATTTACGAATTGCAGTCGGACGAAAACCCGCGATTGCCGCGCCTGAAAGAGCAAATGGCGGAAGTGGAAAATAAGATACAAAATATCATAAAGGCGATTGAGCAAGGGATTATTTTCGATTCTACGAAAGAACGGCTGGCAGAGTTGGAACGAGAGAAAAGCGAACTCGACCTGACGATTGTGCAGGAACAAATCAAAAAGCCTTTTCTTTCAAGAGAGCAAATTCGTTTCGGCATAGAGAAATTCAAGCAGTTGGATATTTCAACGAAAGAAGGGAAACAGCGGCTGATAGACGGATTTATCAATGCGATATACCTTTATGATGATAAGATAACATTTACGTTTAACTACAAGGACGGCACGAAAACGGTATTTCTATCGGAAGTGAATTGCACGCCGTCCGGTTCGGATATAAAATGCCTTGCGGCACCATATCGAGTGTTCATAACGGATTTGGGTTATGGGCACTCGATTTCTCTATTATTAACAAAGAACCATAAAAATTTAATATAAACTAACCATACAATTTTCTAAAATATTGAAAATCTGCCGAATTTGTGGTAAAATAAACACAGGCGATACAAATATATAGAGAGGGCATATGTATGAAATTTTCGAAAAAGGATGCAATTGCGTTTATCAAAAATATGGTTTTGGTCGTGCTCGGCACGGTGGTGCTTGCATTTGGAACGGCGATATTCATATTACCGATGAACATCATCAGCGGCGGAGTTTCGGGTATTGCGATAATTACGAAGGCGCTGCTGCCGTTTGAATTTATAACCGTAGATATGATAGTTTTCGCGCTGACTTGGGTCATGTTTTTAGTAGGACTTTTAGTGCTCGGAAGACCGTTCGCGGCTAAAACGCTTATATCGACGGTTATCTATCCCGCCGCAGTATCGATGTTTTTGCGGCTTTGCGATCCGACGGTGTTGGGCGGATTTTTTGATCTTACCGGTTATGGATACGGAGATCTTGCACTCATACTTGCCGCAAGCGTGGGCGGAGTTTTTGTAGGTCTCGGGTGCGCTTTGACCTTTATCGGCGGCGGTTCTACCGGAGGAGTAGACATAATGGCCTTCGCCGTATGCCGCTTTTTCCCAAGGCTGAAGAGCTCTGCCGTTATATTTGCCATAGATGCGCTGACAATAGCCTTCGGTATGTTTGTTATGAAGGATCTCGTGATATCTCTTCTCGGTATTCTGTCGGCTTTCGTTGCCGCTGTGATGGTGGATAAGGTGTTTATCGGCGGAAGGGCGGCGTTCGTCGCGTATGTCGTTACGGAGAAGTACGAGGAAATCAATAATTGTGTTATAGAAAAGCTCGACCGGACAACTACACTCATCGATGCTATCGGCGGATTTTCACACGAGTCCAAGAAGATGCTTATGGTGTCATTTACAATGGCACAGTACGCCGATCTTCTGGCGATTGTCGGCAAGTATGATCCGAGGGCATTTGTCATAGTTCACCGAGCACACGAGATAAACGGCGAGGGTTGGAATAGCCTTGGCTCAAAGTAAAGTAGTTGAAGTCAGATTTTACACAAAAATGAATAGCGCCGTATTAAAAACCGTAATTTCGGAGTGTTGTGAGCTACCGTTAAATGAAGGATAGAATATGACGATCTTGAAAAAAGATGCCGCTTGAGAAAAATCAAGATTTAAATTTTATTCTTTTGTCCATAAATAAAAATTATTTTTCTATTGAAATTTCGGCTTCTGTGTTATATAATATACCTGAGTTTAAAAACAAGGAGAAAAACATGAAGAATAAAAATGTTGTTATATTTGGAGACAGCTATTCGACCTATGAGGGATATATCCCTTCGGGATATGCTTATTATTACTCGGGACATAGAGGAGAGGGTGTGTTGCCCGATCTTGACAGCGTAGATAAGACTTGGTGGAAAATGCTTATGGATGAGATGGGCGATAATTTGGTACACAACAACAGTTGGTCGGGCTCGACTATCTGCTATACGGGGTATAATAATTATGATGCCTCTAATGGAAATTCGTTTATTTTCCGATTTGAAAAGCTTCTCAGCGAAGGATTTTTCAAACAAAACAAAATAGATACCGTGCTGGTCTTCGGTGGAACGAACGATAATTGGGCGAACGCACCTATCGGAGAGATAATGTACGAAAATATTGAAAAGAGTGACCTTTACTGTGTTCTTCCCGGAATAAGCCATTTTGTAAAGCGCTTGACCGAGGAGTTACCGGACACGGATATATTCTTTATTATCAACACGGAGCTTAAGCAGGTGATTACCGAGGGTATCGTGAGCATATGTGAGCATTACGGTGTTCCTACGATAATGCTTGAAGCGATCGACAAGATCAATGGGCATCCCACCGAGCTTGGTATGGTACAAATAAAGGATCAGGTAAAAAAGGCTATAATGTAAATAAAAGCGGTCCCAACCCGGAACCGCTTTTTACTGTATAGATTATTTTTTACTCTTTTTTGCTTTTGCATTTTTTGCCGAATCGGCAACGGTCTTTGAGAGAGCGACAATGGCGATCACGTTTGGAATTACCATAAGATAGTTGAACATATCGGTAAGCTCCCAGACCAGATCGTTCGAAAGACAGGAGCCGAGGAATATGAAAACGATCGCGATGACCGAGTATATTATAACCGATCTCTTACCGAAAAGGTACGTAAAATTTATCTTACCGAAAAGATTCCAGCTGATAATGGTTGAGAAAGCAAAGAAGAACAGACATATTGCAACGACGATCCCGCCCGCCGTCTCTCCGAATATGCTTCCGAAGGCAAGCTGAACCATATTCGTTTTGCTGACTCCGTCAGCACTGCCTCCCGAGAGGATGCCGTTGCCTGCATAGAGGGTCGAGATAACGGTAAGGGCTGTAAGCGTCAGGACAACGAAGGTATCTATGAACACGCCTACCATAGCGACCACGCCCTGATCGTGAGGCTTCTCGACGTCGGCAAGCGCGTGGGCGTGTGGTGTTGATCCCATACCTGCCTCATTTGAGAAGAGTCCGCGCTTTGCACCCTGACTTATAGCCGCCTTAAGTGCCGCGCCGAATCCGCCGCCGAGTATTGCACGGGGCAGGAAGGCGTATTTGAATATCATACAGAACGTCTCCGGGATATACCTGATTCTGGCAATTATTATAATAAGGCACGCGACTATGTAGAATACAGCCATAAACGGTACGAGCTTTTCAGTAACCGATGCAACTCTTTTGACGCCGCCTATAAATATGATGCCTGAAATAACGGCGACTACGATACCTATGATCCAAGGGGAAATTCCGGTTGCATTGCGGCTTGCTTCACCGATGGAGTTTGACTGTACCATAGTACCCATAAATCCGAGTGCGAGAACGCAGGAGACCGCAAAGAAGCCCGCGAGGAATTTGCCGAATCTGCCCTTGAAAGCGGTTTTTATATAGTAGACCGGTCCGCCATGGATCGATCCGTCAGCGCTGACCTGCCGTGTGGTCTGCGCAAGTATTGCTTCCGCATAGATGGTAGCCATTCCGAGGAAGGCAATTATCCACATCCAGAATATAGCTCCCGGTCCGCCGATGAGTATCGCGCCACTGGCACCGATGATGTTACCCGTTCCGACCTGTGCGGCAATAGCCGTCATCAAAGCCTGAAAGGAGCTGAGTCCGTTCTTGCCATTCTTACCCTTAAGAGAGAACTGTCCGAATACCTTTTTCATTCCTTCACCGAAGCATCGAACCTGAACGAAACGAGTTTTTACGGTGAAAAAGATACCCACTGCTACCAGAAGGATGACCAGGATATAGTCGGCAGTGTAGGAATTGATTGTTTGAACGATTTTGAGAATTTGATCCATTATAATCTCCTTTTGTGATGATGCCGTAAAAAATAAAAGAGTTGCCGGGTACAGCAACTCCGAAAAAACAAAGATACGCTATGAAATAATCCATAACAAATATTACTCTATCCTTTTGCCTGAGAGATTCGGCTCATGCTTTGCACCTTCGGCACCCGATATTTCGGGATTCTCCAGAGTTTTCTCCGCTATCGGTATTATCCAACAGCATCATCGAATATTCAATTGACATTATTATACCATTTTTTATTGAATTCGTCAATGTTTTTTTGACATTTTTTGTTTAATATTCCGAGGGACAAAACGTCCACGCAAGGCAATAGCGGCAAAGGGCTTGCTTTTTCGATCGATCAATGATATAATATGTTCATAACCAAACGGAGGTTTTGTATGTATTCCCGTGTTTACGTTGAGATAACCAATACTTGCAATATGAAATGCTCATTTTGCCACGGCACGCATCGTCAGCCGAGGCAGATGTCGCTCGGAGAGTTTGCCCGAGTTACGGCAAATCTCAAGGGTGTGACCGAATATATTTATTTACACGTTCTCGGTGAGCCGCTCACGCATCCGTTGCTCCCGATATTCATAGAGCACGCGGCACGCTGCGGCTTCAAGGTCGTGCTGACCACGAACGGAACCCTTCTGAGATCGAGGGCAAGAGAACTATTACTTACAAAGCCTTATAAGATAAATATTTCTCTTCACAGCTTTGAGGGTGAGGACGAAAACTCGCGGCGCTCTTACATAAGCTCCTGTATTGATTTTGCACAGCAGGCGAGTGATTCCGGTATACTCGTCGTGCTCCGTCTGTGGAATCTCTCAAAAGACGGTATTGCGAGTGCAAACGTCGACTGCCTCAATCGGGAGGTTACAGCTCTTTTGCGCGAGCGATTCGGCAATTTTGAGAGCTTGAGCACTCGAGGTTCGCGTGTGCGCGACAAGCTCCATGTTGAATTCGGGAAGCGCTTTGATTGGCCTGATATGTCTGCCGATGGGCTTGGAGACGACGTATTCTGCCACGGGCTTGGCGACCATTTCGCCATTCTTGCAGACGGAACGGTGGTGCCGTGCTGTCTTGATGCCGACGGAGTTATGGCTCTCGGAAATATTTTCAATACGGATATACGCTCAGTTCTTTCGTCTGAAAGAGCTGTTGCAATAAGGGCAGGCTTTCAAAAAAAGAAAGCGGCAGAGGAACTCTGCCGCAGATGCGGATATGCAAGAAGATTTAAGCTTTAGAACAGAGCCATTTACCAAAATAAGAACGGTGTAGCTATTCCAGATCCCACACGAGTTTTTTGAAATATCTGCCGCGCTCGGCGAAGTTTTTAAACCTGTCAAAGCTTGCCGAAGCGGGAGAGAGCAGAACGCAACCGCCCGATTGCGCGTTTCTCTGCGCGATCTTGACCGCGTCCTCAAAGCTCTCGGCACGGCATATCTTCGGATGTCCTTCCTCATACTCAGCGTATGAGCGAAGGGCGTTTTCTATTTTTTGCGCAGTGCTTCCCGTCAGGACCACCACCCTTGTGCACTCACAGAGCTTGGGAGCGAGCGGAGAATAGTCGAGATTTTTGTCGTAGCCGCCGCATATCACGACTATATCCCTGCCCGAGAGTGCCGAGAGCGCGGCGATGGTACGTGTCGGCGAAGAATCGATTGAGCCGTTGATATACTCTACTCCGCCGAGCGTGCGCACCGGCTCTAGCCTGTGCTCGACACCCGTGAATTCGCGCGCAACGGCAAGAATGTCGTCTTTGCTTACATATCCGTAACACAGCGCCATCGCAGTCATGTAATTTTCAATGTTGTGTACACCGGGCAGACGTATTTCCGACTCTTCAAGAAGCTCTTCCTCACTTTCGCCGTCGGATATGTATATTCTGCTGTTCTTGCGGTATATTGCCCTTGCGTTTTTCGCGTCCGTGCCGACTACATCGGCGAACGAGCTTTTTGAGGACGAGAAAAATATAACCTCTTTTTCACCGCGTGCGGATATCTCACGCCCGAAATCGGCGGTCTTTGAGCAATCCGCGTTGACTGCGAGCCGCCGTGTATTCTCGCCCACGATATTCTTTTTGGCACTGAAATATTCTTCCTCGTCGGTGTGCCAGTCCATATGATTGGGGGAGACGTTGGTTATTGCCGCCGAGATAGGTGCACGCGCCGAATGCATAAGCTGAAAGCTTGAAAGTTCAAGCACGCAGGCGTCACTTTTGCTCATTTCGTTACAACGTTCAAGGAGCGGAGTGCCGATATTTCCACCTACAAAAACACGTCTGCCCGCTTTTTCAAGGAATTTTCCCGTGAGTGTAGTGGTTGTTGTCTTTCCATCGCTTCCCGTCACCGCAAATGTAGTTGCTTCGGTCAACTCAAGCAGCATTTCGATCTCCGAGGTGAGCTCGGCACCGTTTTCAAGCAATCTCGGCAGAGCACCCGTGTCCGGGCGTATCCCGGGCGAGCGAAAGATTACGTCGCCCTCGACCTTCTCAAAGCAATCGCACCCCGTGACAAAACGCACACCGCGCGCTTTAAGCTCACGCGCTCCGTCGCCAAGCTCCGATAGTGGCTTTTTGTCGTATACAGTGATGCTTGTGTTTACTCCGAGAGAGAGCAAGAGATCGACGAGCGGAAGATTTGAAACTCCGAGGCCCAGCACGGCGCAGGACCTGTTATTTATTTTTTCTCTTAAAGGGTCAAAACGGTCTCCCATAGCTACTCCTTTGAATAAAAATTCTCTACACGATAATTATATCCCCAAATCATTTCAAATGCAATAGCGTAATATAAATTTTTTCGTAAAAGCCCTTTTCAAACGTTCAAAAATTTGATATAATGTGTATATATAATTCTTTCAGAGGTTGATATGGCAAAAAAAGAAACGACAAATCAAAAATATAACGATCAAAGTATAAAAGCCTTGAAGGGCGCGGACCGTGTTCGCAAGCGTCCTGCCGTAATTTTCGGTTCGGACGGTCTTGAGGGCTGTGAGCATTCATTTTTCGAGATACTCTCAAACGCCGTCGACGAGGCGAGAGAGGGGCACGGAAATGAGATCCTCGTCACCGCGTACAACGATCATTCCATCTGTGTTGACGACCGAGGACGCGGAGTTCCTCTCGGATATAACGAGGCGGAGCAGAGGTGGAACTGGGATCTGATATACTGCGAGCTATATGCGGGCGGAAAATACGACAACAACGACGGCAACTCCGCCTACGAGTTTTCGCTCGGACTTAACGGACTCGGTGCCTGCGCTACGCAGTACAGCTCGGAATATATGGACGTTTATTCTTACGACGGAATTACCGAATCCAAGATCAGCTTCAGAAAAGGCGAGCCGGTGAGCGAGCTTATCACGCGACCTCTTGAGAAGAACGAGAGAAGAACGGGTACGGTTGTGCGATGGCGCCCCGACCTTGAGGTATTTACCGATATCAGAATACCTCATGAGTTTTTCACTGAGACGATGCGGCGGCAGTCGGTCGTCAATGCGGGAATATCCTTTTTGCTTAAATTTCAGGAGAGCGACGGCAAATTTACCGAGCATAAATTTCTTTACGAGAACGGAATATCCGATTATATTTCAGAGGTTGCGGGCGAGAGCAGTATGACTCAGCCCGTGCTTTGGCATCTTGAAACGCAGGGACGCGACCGTGCCGACAAGGATGAGTACAAGCTTAAGGCGGATTTTTCATTCTGTGTTTCCAACACGGTAAACATGCTCGAATATTATCATAACTCAAGTTTTCTTGAGCACGGCGGATCTCCGGATAAAGCCGTCAGGCTGGCGTTTGTCTACGCGATAGACAAATATCTGAAGAACGCGGGAAAATACAACAAGAACGAATCTAAGATCACCTTCGTCGACGTTGCCGACTGTCTCGTTTACGTCAGCAACAGCTTCTCGACCCTGACCTCATACGCAAATCAGACGAAAAAGGCGATAACCAACGAATTCATCTGCGACGCCATGACCGATTTTCTCAAGAAAAACCTTGAGATATATTTTGTGGAAAATCCTACGGCGGCAGAAATTTTTGCAAATCAGGTGCTTGTTAACAAGCGAAGCCGCGAGAATGCCGAGAGCACGCGCCTGTCTATCAAGAAAAAGCTGACCGGAACGCTCGATATTGCAAACAGAGTTGAAAAATTCGTAAACTGCCGTTCAAAGGATCCTGCCATTCGCGAGCTTTATATAGTTGAGGGAGATTCGGCGCTTACATCGTGTAAGCTCGGAAGAAATGCCGAATATCAGGCCATTATTCCGGTTCGCGGTAAAACGCTCAACTGCATGAAGAGCAGCTATGACAAGATATTCAAAAGCGAGATAATTACAGACCTTTTACGTGTTATCGGTTGCGGTGTCGAGATCGACGGCAAGATAAAGGGCGATATTACCGCATTTGATATGAATATGCTGCGCTGGTCGAAGATAATCATATGCACCGATGCCGACGAGGACGGCTTCCAGATAAGGACGCTTCTTCTCACGCTGTTCTACCGCCTGCTCCCCACGCTTTTGCGCGAGCACAAGGTGTTTATTGCCGAGTCGCCGCTCTTTGAGATAACCTCGAAGGATAAGATATATTTTGCATATAACGAATCTGAAAAGGCGGAGATACTCAAGAAGCTCGGCAATCAGAAGTACACGCTCCAGCGTTCCAAGGGACTCGGCGAGAACGAGCCCGATATGATGTGGCAGACCACCATGAACCCCGAGACAAGGCGTCTTATCTCGGTGACTCCCGCCGATGCCGCGCTGACAGAGCAGATGTTCGACACGCTTCTGGGGGACAATCTCCCTGCGCGTAAGGAATTTATTTCGGCTCACGGCAACGAGTACATTAAGGACGCGGACATTTAAAATAATGTAGAAAGAGCTTCGGAGGACAACCCCATATGGATTATACTGCAAGGTTGAAATATCATTACAAACCTGAAAAAGGCTGGATAAACGATCCGAACGGTCTCGTTTATTACAAGGGATATTATCATATTTTTTATCAGCACTCGCCGAATTTTGAAACGCCGTGGCACGAGCCTATGCATTGGGGACACGCGCGGACAAAGAATTTTCTTGATTGGGAGGAGATTCCCGTGGCGCTTTATCCCGACGCTCATTATGATAACAAGGGATGCTGGTCGGGTACGGCTATAGTCAAGGATGACGTGCTTTATCTTTTTTACGCGTCCATATATCGTCCAGAAGGCGAGGATCATGACGCTCAGACCGTAAGCGTGGCATACTCGGATGACGGAGTGAATTTTACCAAATATGAGGGAAATCCTGTCATAGATCACTATCCCGCCGATGGATCGACCGATTTTCGCGACCCTGCGGTTACTTGCATTAACGGTAAATATTATTGTGTTATGGCGTCGGGAAACCGTGAAAAAGATACAGCTAACCTGCTTCTTTACGAAAGTGACGATCTGCTTTGCTGGCGCTACAACGGCATTATGTGCGAGTGGGAAAACGCTGTTTATGCCGAGTGTCCGTCGTTTATGCCCGCAGGGGACAAATATCTGCTGACAGCATCGGTGTGCTTACATTCTCATCATTACTTTTCGGTTATGTACGGAAGTTTTACCGCCGGGAAATTCAATATAGAGTGTATCGGTGAGGTGGACAAAGGTCCGGATCAGTACGCAGGTCAGGTCTTTTGCGATCATAAGGGGAGAAACATTCTTATGTCTTGGATACCGGGATGGAAGTATGCCGGATATGCTGAAAAAGACGTGGGATGTATGTCTATCCCCCGCGAGTTGATGTGCAAAAACGGCAGAGTATACGGATATCCGATCGAGGAGCTTCAGCCATTGCTTTCTGACAGCGATCCTGCGTTGCGGATGACCGATGACGGATTTGTTATTGAGCGCACGGGTCGCGAGCCCGTAGCTTATCACGGCGAGGTACGCGACATAAAGATACTTCGCGACGAATATATTCTGGAGGTCTTTGTCAACGGCGGCGAGGAGATGTATTCGGTATTGCTTTAATATGAGGCAATATGATGAAGTTTACCATATAACGGTATTGCGGGTGACAAGTGATACGCTTTCTGTATTTTCTATACTCGCAACGATCCCGGATACGATAAAAAAGAAAGGGAAAGAGAACAATGAAAACAGTCAGAATCGATTGCAATGATACTCTCGGTGCAGTAAAGCCGATGCACGCGGTAAATAACGGTCCGGTTTACAAATTTGCCGCTGACCAGAGAATAACCAATATTAAAGCGTGGCAGGAGGCGGGTATTCCTTACGCGCGCACGCACGATGCGGCGTTTTACGCGACCTACGGCGGAGAGCATACGGTCGATGTAAACAATATCTTCAGAAATTTTTATGCCGACCCATATGACCCGAGCTCATATGATTTTGTCCTCACCGATGAATATATGCGAGTTATCACGCACGGCGGCAGCGAGCCATTCTTCCGTCTCGGCTCGAAGATAGAGCATTGGAAAAAGAAATACAACACCCTGCCTCCAAAGGATTTTCACAAGTGGGCGGTCATTTGCGAGCATATTATCCGCCACTATACCGAGGGCTGGGCAGACGGTCCTTCAATGAAGATAACCTATTGGGAGATCTGGAACGAGCCCGACCTTGACCCTGACGACAGCAAGAATAAGCGCACGTGGGGCGGTACTAAGGCGCAGTTCTTCGATCTTTACGAAATTGCCGCAAAGCACCTCAAGTCCTGCTTTCCGCACCTCAAGATAGGCGGTCCCGCGCTGGCGCACGACCGGGTATGGGCACGTGATTTTCTTAACGAGATGAAGAGGAGAGAAGTGCCGATGGATTTCTTCTCGTGGCACGTTTATTCAAACGATCCTCGAATCGTGGCAGAAAGATGCCGCGTGTTCCGCGAGCTTCTTGACGAGTGCGGATATCCCGATACCGAGAGTATCAACAACGAGTGGAACTACGTCTGCGGCTGGGAGGGTGAGTCGTGGCTGTATTCTCTCAAGCAGGAAAAAAGCATAAAGGGCGCGGCGTTTATTGCTTCTACCATGAGCCTTTGCCAGTATTCGCCACTCGACCTGCTTATGTACTACGACGCACGCCCCGGCGCCATGAACGGAATGTTCGCGACAGACTGCATATGTGATACTTTGAAGGGCTACTATCCCTTCAAGATGTTCAATACTCTGTATAAGCTCGGGGAGAGCCTCGGTGTAGAGGTCGAGGGCGAGGATATCTATGCCTGCGCGGCAAAGGGCGAAGACGGAGCGGCTGTGATGCTCACGCATTTTGCCGAGAACGACTCTACTCCCGAAACAGAGGTGGAGCTCAAGCTCTCGGATATAGCTCTTGAGGGAGAGTATACGTTCAAGTGCTATCTGCTTGACGCGGATAACGATATGAAGAAGACTGTTGAAATAAAGACCTCGGGTAAGGAGCTCGCAATAAAGCTTGAGATGCCGCTCTTTGCAACGTATCTTGTAACGCTCGGGAAAAGCTGCTGATATGGCATTGGAGCTATAAGAAGATTTATTTTGTCAAAGCGGTTGACAATTGCATTGCTGAGTGTTATAATTTTTTTGATAGCACGCAGGTGCAGACTATGAAAGGATCAAAATCATGGAAGAAATTAACAAAGACATGTACGTTGTAGTGACAGACTACGTTAAGGCAAACACGGGTGAGGACGTATCCGATGCGCTCCAGGAGCTCATTCTGGCAAATCCCAACAGAACTATCTTTTTCCCGGACGGAGAATATCTCCTCTCAAAGCCGATCTGTACGCCGGCAAACCCCATTCACGCGGTTTCGCTGAAGCTTTCGACCTTTGCAAAGCTCAAGGCAATGGACTCATGGACTGAGAAAGAAGCAGTAGTGCGTCTCGGAGCGGCTGAGCCCTACAACAGCATAACCATACCCGGAAGCAATTACTATTTTGAGGGTGGTATCATCGACGGTAACGGCAAGGCCAACGGTATCTCGATAGACAGCGGCCGTGAGACGGCAATACATCACGTTTCGATCAAAAATACCGAAATAGGAATCCATATCAAGTGGGGTGCCAACAACCGCTCGTCCGATGCGGATATCCACAGCGTAAACGTAGTGGGTAACAATTCAAAGACCTCTGTAGGCGTGCTTCTCGAGGGACATGACAATACCGTAACGAATATGCGTATAGCAAGCGTTCACGTAGGTATTCAGGCAGACAGCGGCGGAAATATCTTCCGCAATCTCCATCCGCTCTACATCTATGCAGGTGAAAATGCAGAGGATGAAAATTTCCTTACAAGCGTTGCCTTCATGGACAGATGGAACGACAACTACTATGATATTTGCTACAGCGATCAGTTCTGCACCGCATTCTCGATGCAGACAGGCTCGCGTAACATCTACACCAACTCCTATATTATGTGGTACACAAGCCGTGGCGGAGTTGAAAATGCGTTCAAGGTAAACGGTAAGTTCAACTCGGTCATCAGAACTCCCAGAGTAAACTTCCATAACGACACCGTAAACTCGCTTCTCTCGGTGAGCGAGGACGACGGCTCGGGACTTATAGAAAATCCCATGATCAACGACGAGGATCGCATTACGGATAAGACTTATAAGGAATACCTCACCGGCAGGGTGATCTCTCCCAAGAAATAAATAAAATTAAAGGGGCTGTGAAAAGCCCCTTTTGGTTTTCAGGTAAAGAAAATCGGCAGGAAGTTAGAGTACGGTGCTGTTTTGCCGTCCGCAAAAAAACTTTCTCGGACAGTGGTGAGCTGTCCGAGAAAGTTAATCATTCGGTAAAAGATCAAGAGATATTGTAGGGTTACTTGCTGATAACTTCCGCCTTTTCAATGACTATCGCTGTTTTCGGAACATCCTGCATATACCATCCGTAGCTGCCTGTTGGGGTAGAGGCGATAGCATCAAGCACATCGAAGCCGTCGGTCAGCTTGCCGAATCCTGCATACTGTGCATCGAGGTGAGGGGCGTCCTTGTGCATTATGAAAAACTGAGAGGACGCCGAGTCGGGGTCGGAGGTGCGAGCCATTGAAAGGACGCCGCGCGTGTGTTTGAGGTCGTTCTGCATGAATCCGTTAGCCTTGAACTCGCCCTTGATGGAGTCTGCTTCCTTGTGCTCCATATCATCGTCGTATCCGCCGCCCTGTATCATAAAGCCCTTTATGACGCGGTGGAAGATAAGTCCCTCAAAAAAGCCTTCCTCGCAGAGACGGAGAAAATTCGCGACCGTTTTTGGCGCCTTTTCGGGATAAAGCTCGGCAGTCATCGTGCCGATATCCTTTACTGTGATTTTGATTATGGGATTTGTCATTTCGTTGTTTCCTTTTTATTTAATAATTTAAATTTTGTCCTGTGCGTGTGCGTCGAGCTTATATGCCGCGCGGAACAGCTCTGTCATTCGGTCGTGCTTGCCCGAAAGCCACAACCATCCGAAAAGTGCCTCCATGCCCGTTGCAAAACGGTATTCCGAGACGGTTGCCGATTTTGGTGTGTTCGTATGTCCGACGTTGCGTCCTCGTCTGAATATCGCTTCCTCTTGTTCGTCGAGCAACGGCAGTATGTTTTTTATTGCTTCTGCCTGCTTTGATGCGCGCACGAAATCAAGTGCAGCCTTGTTGAGCTTTGCCGAGGACGAAAGTCCGACCTCGCGCACGAGATACTCGCGGACGCATATTTCGAGTGCGCAGTCACCCAGATACGCGAGCGACGCGCTTGAATAGTTATTGAGAGAATCTTCCATAAGGGTTTCCTTGTCTATCAGAATTTAATTCTGGTTACAGATCGGACCTTGTTTGAGTCGGTATCAAGGTCGAAGAGCGCTCCCTGCGCCTCGATCCTGCCGCCTGCAACTATGAGCCGCGCGCCGATCTTTGTGCGGAAGCGGTCGATTACCGCTTTCGCGTCTGCTCCTATCACGCTATCGACAGGTCCGGTCATTCCGAGGTCGGTGATATATCCGCTGCCCCCTGTGAGAACCTGTTCGTCAGCTGTCTGTACGTGGGTATGCGTGCCGAACATTATCTGTACTCTGCCGTCAAAATAGTGAGCCAGAGCCAGCTTTTCGGAGGTCGATTCTGCGTGTATATCCATTATCGAAAAATCGTATGCTCCCGCTTCGCGTTCAAGTATGCGGTCAACTGTAGCAAAAGGGCAGGCAAGCGACTCCATAAGCGCCGTTCCCATCACGTTGATGCCGAGTATTCTCCGGCCGCATACGTTAAGAACGGTATATCCGCCGCCCGGGGCGAGCGGAGGGTAGTTTGCGGGTCTGATAACGTTTTGTGCATCGGACAGAAGAGAGAATATTTCTTTTTTACTGAATGAGTGATTGCCGAGGGTTATAAGATCTGCGCCTGCGTCAAGCAGCGTCTGCGCGTCGGATATGCCCATGCCGTATATATCGGCGGCATTTTCTCCGTTTATTACGACGAAATCGGCATCGAGCTCACGCCGCTTGTCCCAAAGATTTTTTTTGACGTGCTCGACTCCCTTTGAGCCGACTACGTCTCCAAGTGCAAGAATTTTCATATAAATGCTTTCTGTTTTACTTAAGGTCATCCGAGTGAGCCGCACTTGCGCGCGAACTCGGATGGGGTCATATCGGTCAAGGTCTTGAAGACCTTGCAAAAATAAGACGAGTTTGCAAAGCCGACCGCTACGGCGATCTCCTCGATATTGGCGTCGGAATTGAGCAAGAGCTCTTTGGCTTTTTCAACTCGGTAGAGCTGTATGTAGCGCGCGGGTGGCATATCGAACACGGAAAGGAATATGTTTCGGTAATAGGTCTCACCGATTCCCGACAGCTTCGCGAGCATGGGAGTGTACAGATCCTGTCGTGCATAGTTTGCCTCGATGAATTTGACCGACGCATGTATCAGCCCGTATTTTCCAGCGAGCGAATGGTTGTAAGCGTGCACGGTCGATATCTGCGTTATGAGAGAATAAAGCTCGGAAAAGCACTTCGAGGAATACGCGGGCCCGCGCAGACCGAAATATTGAAGAAGACTTTTTGCAAGCTTGTGTATATTTTTATCTCCCGTGGTTATGTATTCGCATATTCCGCCGTCCTCAAGCTCGCGCTCAAGTTGAGACTCCGTAACGTCAAATTCAACCACAATGCACTCTCCCGACTTTTCCACCGTCATTGAGTAAGGCGTGCCCTTGGAGATAAACAGCACCTTATCCGCGCTCGCGGTGTAGCTGTTTTTTCCGAATCTGTAGGCTGAGCGTCCGCTTTTCCTTATGACCAGCGCGCAGTGAGGCGTAACGGTTTCGGTATGCGTGCCGGCGGGATGGTTTGTTCGCCTCACGTCACAGAGAGAGGCAAGTATGATATTTGATATGTCGAAATTTTTTATCATAAAAAAGTCTCCGCTTTGTTTTTGATCTTTCAACGCAGGCAATAGTTGCGATATAACGCATTAAACGGGATCTCATCGCGAGATCCCGTTTAATATTGTACCATACAACACGGTGATTGTCAATAAAATACGACATATTTTTTGTGTTGAAAAATTCAATTTGTACCGCTGTTTTGTATCTTGAATTTTTTGATCGCCTCAAAAGACTCGTCGCTTATTATGTGCTCCATCTTGCAGGCATCTTCCACCGCCGTTTCGGCGTCAACTCCGAGCATACAGAGGAATTCGCCGATGATAGTGTGACGTTCAAATATCTTTTCGGCGTGCTCGCGACCGATATCCGTGAGCGTGATATAACCGGAACGGTCCACCGTGATATATCCGTTGTTTTTTAATATTCCGATGGCGCGGCTGACACTTGGCTTGGAGTAGCCCATGTACTCGCTTATGTCTATGGAGCGTACACTGCCGCCGTTTTTTGAAAGAACGTGAATGGTCTCCAGATACATCTCACCGGATTCCTGAATAGGCATTTCCACCCCTCCTTACACTTTTACTGTAATCATTATAACACAATCGGAGAGCTTTGTAAATAGCTTTATTGATTTAAAAAATAAATTAAAAAAAGTGACGGCAGATGCGGGCAGGGTATAAGGATGTTTTTTGCCACGAGAGGCGAATCGAAAAATGAAAAGGACCGTTCTCGTCGGACAGTCCTTTTGTGTGCTCTTCAATAAACTCCCCGGCAAAAGTTAAAACGAATGAAAATTGATTTTGAACAAGGATGCTATTTATTTTTGCCGTGAAATATCAGCGATGCTATAAAGCTGAAGCAAAGAGCCGCGGCGGTTCCTGCGGCTGCGGCGCTTAAACCGCCCGTAAGCGCGCCGAGAAGTCCTTTCTCGTCCACAGCCTTGCGAACTCCCTCGGCAATCAGATTTCCGAATCCCGTGAGCGGTGTAGCCGCACCTGCTCCCGCAAAATCGAGCAGATACGGATATATACCGACAGCGCCGAGGATCACTCCCGCAACCACGTAGCCTACGAGTATGCGCGCAGGGGTGAGCTTGGTTTTATCAAGCAGTATCTGTGCGATGACACAAAAAATGCCTCCTACGACGAATGCCCAAATATAATTCATAGATATGCTACCTTCCCTTGATTTGAATAGTTTATTTTTCCGAACACAGGCGTATAAGATGAGCGATAGCCGGTATAGCCTGACCCTGCTGTATGCTTGAGGGGCTCATCATCGCTCCGGTCCCGAGTGTAAGAATATTTTTCAGCTTTCCCGATTCGAGCATGGGTAAAAGGTAGGACGCAAGTACTACCGCCGAACAACCGCACCCCGAGCCACCCGCGTGCTTGTCCTGACGCTCGTTGTCGTATATTATCATACCGCAGTCGTTATACCTGTCTCGAATGTCAAGTCCCTCGGACAAAAGCAGCTCGCAGAGTATCTTTCCGCCCTCCTGACCAAGGTCGCCGGTTACTATCAGATCAAAATCGCTCGGCGAAGCCCCCGATTCCCCAAAGTAGCGCAGGATCGTGTTCGCGGCGGCGGGTGCCATTGCCGCTCCCATGTTCGAGGCGTCGGATATGCCTTTTTCGACGACTATTCCGGGCATACCCTCGCAAACCTTGACCTTTCCTTCACGACATATCATAAACGCACCCGCTCCGGTTACAGTCCACTGCGCTGTCGGCGAGCGTTGGGCGCCGTATTCAACCGGCGTGCGGTACTGACGTTCTGCAGAGCAGTAATGAGAGGACGTAACCGCCGCCGCAGTTCCGAAATATCCTGCGTTAACAGTGGCAGAGGCAAGCATTATGCCCTCAACGGCGGTCGAGCAGGCTCCGTAAAGCCCGAAATAGGGAATGTCAAAATCAAGCAGTCCGTAAGAGGAGCTGATACATTGATTGAGCAGATCTCCCGCAAAAAGAGCACCGACCGAGCGCTCGGAGATCGAAAGCTTTGCAAGTGCCGTATTGAAGGCAAGACGTTGCATCTCGCTTTCTGCAAGCTCCCATGTCTTCATCCCGAATTTATCCGTACTGTCATGCAGATCAAAAAGCTCTCCGAGCGGACCTTCGTATTCGGATTTCCCAACCACCGATGCCGCGGCGACTATGGCGGCGTCGTTGAATTTCAATATTCTGTTGCGCATTATATTATCTCCCGTATAATTTCTCCTATCTGAGATTATTGTTTTACTATTTCGCTAAATTATACCTTGACTTTTTTTGTTTATATGTTAAAATAATATTGGTAGTTTGAATAGGAGGACGTTTATGCTGAAAACCGATGGAAAGCAATATCATATAGGCGTCTCACGCGGGGAAGTGGGAAAATATTGCATACTTCCCGGAGATCCCGGAAGATGCGAGCAGATCGCATCCTTTCTTGACAATCCCATGCATCTCGGAATGAACAGAGAATATAACATTTGGAACGGATATCTTTGCGGCAATCTCGTTACCGTTTGCTCGACCGGAATCGGCGGTCCTTCTACCGCCATTGCCGCAGAGGAGCTTTACGCCTGCGGTGCTGAAGATCTTATACGGATCGGCACATGCGGAGGAATAAGCACAAAGGTGCGTCCGGGAGACGTGGTAATAGCAAACGGAGCGGTAAGACAGGACGGAACGTCGCGGGAATACGCGCCTCTTGAGTTTCCCGCCGTGCCCGATCCGGATATAATGTCAGCGCTTGCAAGCGCGGCGAAGAAGCTCGGCTACAGCCATCATGTCGGAGTAGTGCAGAGCAAGGATTCCTTTTACGGTCAGCACTCGCCCGGCAGAATGCCAATAGCGGGTGAGCTTAATGAAAAATGGGAGGCGTGGAAGCGGCTCGGAGTGCTTGCGAGCGAGATGGAAGCGGCAACTCTTTTTACCGTGGGTGCCTCGCTCGGTATTGCGACGGGTGCGGTTTTTTGCACGGTCTGGAACCAGGAGAGATTTTTGCTCGGTCTTGACAGACACGAGGACGAGGTCCATGATACCGATAAAGCGATACGGACGGCGGTCGAGGCAATAAGGATAATCATCGCGAAATCCGACTTGTGAAAACAGACCTAAGATCACACAAAAAACTTTTAAAAAATAGAAAATTTCACTTGACACATACGGCGGTCGTATGGTATAATGAACATGTGTACGAGCGGAATGATCTTGCCGTTGTACACTATGAAAATGAAACTTCAAAACTGAGATTTTTAACATAAAGATAAAGGAGAATACAAATGAAAAAGACACTTGCCCTTTTGATCGCGCTTACGACTGTTCTTACACTTACGCTTGCTTCCTGCAATAAGAAGCCGGAGGAGAAGGATCCGGGAAATGATATGGATTTCGTTTTTGAAAACGAAGGAAGTTCATCCGGTGATGCAACGGGCGATACGACTGATGAATCAGGAAACGCCGTTAATAATAATGATTTTATAGCAGTAAGCGGCACGTCTTATATTCTCCATCCCGTAAAGGTACGAAAGGACGCTAAAAAGTCCTCTTCCACTATCGGAGTCGCAGCATGGGCATCTGCGGTTGAGCTTATCGAAAGAAACGACACCTGGACGAAGATAAAATTCAGCGATAACGGCGTCACTATGGAAGGATACGTTCGCAACGAGCTTCTTACCACAGATAAGACTGCGGTGACTCGCGTAGATCTTGAGACTCCCGTTGCCGCCAAGATCTCGGGCGTAGGCTTCAGAGCCGACGGAAAGACCCCCGCTACTCTCAATGTTCGTACAACTCCTTGGAACTGCTCGCAGAGCGAGGAATATCCCAACATAAACGTTCTTGCAAATATCAGCAATGAGAAGTACGATGTCAAGGACGGAGACGCAGTTGAAAAGCTTGCTGCCACAGAGGACGGCAAGTGGGTGTACATCAGATTTACAAAGACGGTTGACGGAGTCGAAAAGGTAGAATACGGCTGGTGCGCATCACAGTTCGTAGTAGTTGACGGCGAAGGCACCGAAGTACCCGTAACGGATCCCGACACTCCTCCCGCAATCGATCCTATAGCTTGATTTAAGTTTTCTGTAATTCTATAATAAAAGGGCTGTAAAAAGTCAAACTACGAAATTGTAGGGTGAACTTTTTACAGCCCTTTTTGCCGATGGTCTATTTAACTATGGGATAAAGCTGTATGGTATTACCGCCGTCGACCACAAGCTCGGCACCTGTGGTATTTCTCGCATGAGCGGCAAAATACCAAACGGCGTCGGCGACATCGGCGCCGTCGGCAACATCTCCGAGCGGTGTATAACGCGATGGAACATTTTTGTAGAAATCCGGATTTTTCTCCCAGCGGTCGGTCCTTATCATACCGGGGAGAACTGCGTTGACGCGAATATTGTACTTGCCGAGATCAAGCGCCATGGCGCGCATCATACCAAGCTGGCCGCCCTTTGATGCCGAATAAGCTATACGGTCGGGAATGGCTCTGTAGGCAGTGTTTGAATTGATAAAAATTATTCCTCCTCCGCCGTTGTCTTTCATACGCTTTGCGGCGTGCTCGCTCATGCAGTAATTCCACGTCATATTGGTGTTTATGACTCGCATAAAATCGGTGAGCGGATTTTCAAATACCTTAATTCCGAGTCCCTGGTCTGCGGCATTGAAGACAAGTGTGTCAACGAAAATATTCTGTCGGTCAAGCTCCTCAAACATATCGATGATGGCTTGCTCGTTTACCGTGCGTTCGTCTATGAGCGAATCTATTGCAAACCCGATGATCTCGGATTCGGGGAATTTTTCGGTATAGCTTTTCTTTGCTGCGTCAACCTTTTCCGCATTTCTACCCGTGAAGACTACGCGCCAACCTTCGCTGAGAAATTTTTCAACTATTGCAACGCCCGTATTTACGCAGGCGCCGGTTACAAGTGCAGTTCTTTTTTCCATATCACTTCAACCTATCGTAAACGCGCACGAAGTCCGCGATAAACGCATCGTCGACGAATCCACCTTCTATTTTGTATGGCTTCGAGCTTCTGTAGCCTTGAACCTCTGTTGTGAGCAGAATGAACTGAGGGACTTGTGAGACGTGGGCGTTGCAACGTGTAGTCTCCTTACCGTCGCAGTAGAATATATACTCGTCGGGCGTCCATTCCATACCGAAATAATGCCATCCGTCTTCTGTGGGTTCAAGGTCGTACTTTATTCTGCCGTCCTGCGCGAATTGTTTGCCGTAGCCGTTCATAATGTTTCCGGTAGTGATCGTTCCCGCCTTGAAACATTCCATAATATCCGATTCAACTCCGCACCACTCGGGCTCAAAACGTGCTCCGATAGAGGGTGACTGTGTCCAGAAAGCACTCCACATTACCTCGGGTTCGCGCTGGAATTTGCAGCGGCACTCGTAGTATCCGTAGCGGTGTACGAATTTAGGCTCCTTCGTAGGTGCGAGCGGCCATATCTCGTCCTGCTTCCAAGGGTTGTCTGCTTCGTACTTTGGGGCATCGAAGGAGTTTGAGCCGGTCTGCAGTTGGGGGGATACGTAGCAACCGTCCTTTTCGGTGCGGTGAAGCTCTACGCATCCGTCCTTTACTACTATTCCCTCGTCGGTATAGGCATCAAACCTTTTGCCCCAGAAATTGAGTCTGAAGTCCCATTTTGTGCGGTCAAGCTCGTTTCCGTCGAATTCATCCGACCATACAAGGCTCCATTCACCGTCGGGCAACAGGCTTGGTGCGTGATCTTTTACATCAATTTTTTTCATGAATCATATCTCCTTTATTCTCAAAATATTATTTTAAAAAATTACCGAATTCCAAAAGGAGGGGGGTGTCCTTAATGGGAAGATTGGTGAAGCGGTACATTCCGAAGGGGTCACGCTTAACTATGCTTTCGGGGATGTCGTAGATACTGCCGTCCATAACGTCGATAAGTCTTACGCCGTCGTATTCCGAGTAGGCTTCGAAAGATACCGTTCCTTCAAAGCTCGACGTCATAATATCGGTGTTTGCCCAATATGAGAAGAGCTCACCGCCGTCTCGCTTGAATCCTCCGGTGGTAGTCTCACACCGTTTCAGGTCGTTGCCGAACGTTCGGGGCGAGGACTGCGGCAGAAAGATGACCGACGGATCGCAAAGCTCATAATCACCCGCGAAAATCGAAGCGATATTTCTCAACGTGTAATAGGATTTTTTGGGAGTGTAAGTACCGGTGGAGCGACCGTTTCGGTCAAAATCCGCACCGAGCACTCCGAAATATCCGTAATCAAGATAGCTTGAGACGTTTCCGACCGTACCGTTGAGCGCTTCTATCATATCCATGCACGAAAAATATGAGGTGAAATGCACATCGGTCAAGAGATCTGCTATCGTGTGGCGAGCCAACTGCTTTGCCTGTTTTTCCTCGGTCCACGCACCCGTGTGCAGAGCACCGTGTCCTCCGCTTTTTGATTGTGAGCCCGATTCTCCCTGAATTATTTCTATATTCGGATTATATTTTTTGCAGAGTGCCCTCAGCGTGGCTACACGCTCGAACACGAGAGTTTCGTCGTGGGTATACTCGTGAAATGAAACGAAATCGAGATATTTGCCCATTCCCGTGGCAAGCGCCTCATTGAGGTAGGCTATGGGGCGCATACAGATAACGCCTCCTATAACGCGCGCGTCGCTGTCGGTCTCTTTGATAAGTTTAGCCGTATCGCGCGTAAATTCTCCAAGCTCGGTCGCATTGACACCGCTCTTCCAGCACCATATTCCGTCGGGCTCGTTCCACACCTCATAATAAGAGACTCTGTCCTTGTAATGCTCGACCAACGCGCTGACGTACTCAGCCCACGCATTTTTTTGCTCGTCGGTGAATATCGGCGGGCAACCGACCGCCCCGAATACCTTTTTTGCCATATCGTCGTACAGCTCGTTGCCGTAACAAAGGCATATCCACGGAACAAGTCCTCGCGAGATAAGGTTATCAACGATCTTGTCGAGCCATTCGAAATCGTACACACCGCGTACTCGCTCGGTACGTTGCCAGCCGGATTGTATCCTTATCCACTTTACACCGAGCTCTGCTACACGGTCATATGCCTTTTCGGGGTCAAAAACGTCGCGGTCGAGCTTTTCAAAGCCAATACCGATTTTTGAATATTCTACGTCTGATGAGTGTTTTGCCTTCACACATCCTGATTTTTTCAGTCTTTCCATACCAACCTCAGAAATAAAACTTTGTTTTTGCAGGGCGTATATCGGTCAGCGCTCCCGTATAATGGCGCAGAGTGTGGACCTGATATGGGTGATCGAGACAAGCCCTCTCGTCTATCTCGATTCCGAGTCCCGGTCTGTCGGGGATCGTGATATATCCGTCCTTGTATTCGAGAGACTCGTTCGTAACGTCGGATCTCCACTCAACGTCTGAGTACATTATCTCAAGTATTTCAAAATTCGGGCAGGTTGCCGCAAGCTGAAGCGTTGCCGCATTTGCAATGGGACCCGAGGGATTGTGAGGAGCAAAGGGAATATAGCGACATTCCGCCTCGGCGGCTATCTTTTTAAGCTCCATAATTCCACCCGCGTGCGAGATGTCCGGCTGTATGTAATCTGCCGCCAGCTTGTCGAACATAGGCTTGTAGTCCCAACGAGTATAAAGCCGCTCGCCTGCCGATATGGCAACGGGAGACTTGTCTCTTACCGCTTTGAGCGCGTCAAGATTGTCGGGCGGAACCGGTTCTTCAAAAAACATCGGCTTGAATTGCGCGAGCTCCTGCGCTATTTTTATGCCGGTCGGAATATTGAATCTTCCGTGTCCTTCAATCAACAGGTCGACGTCATTTCCGACCGCCTCACGGACGGCGGCGATGTTGCGCAGAGCCTTGTCGAGGTCGGCGTTTGATATGTTGAGATAATTTTTGCCGAACGGATCCCATTTCATGGCGGTAATTCCGCGCTCTACCGCGATCTTTGCTTTAGCTGCAAATTCCTCGGGCTCTTTTGCTCCTGCAAACCAGCCGTTTACGTATATGCGCACCTTTTCGTGCACCTTGCCGCCGAGCAACTGATATACGGGGACTCCGAGGCTCTTGCCGAGAATATCCCACAGTGCCATCTCAACTGCAGAGAGTGCCGACATCAGAACTGCTCCGCCGCGCCAATAGGCGTCGCGGTATATGTCGTGCCAATGCTTTTCGATCTGTCGTGGATCCTTTCCCACGAGATATTCCTTGATGTGCTCGACCGCTCCGACCAGAGCCTTTTCTTTGTATTCGAGCGTAGCCTCACCGACTCCGTTTATACCTTCGTCGGTGTATACCTTTACGAATACCCAGTTCGTGCGGTAGCAGTCAACGATAAAGGTTTTTATATCCGTTACCTTCATTCAAATATTACCTCCTCGTAAAATTTCGGGACTATCTTATTGTCGACCTCAAGTGCTTTCATATCTATGGCGTCAAACAGTCCGCAGTGGAGCGGAACTACATAGCGCGCACGGACTCGCTCGCAGAATCGCTTTGCGTCTGTCATGTTCATATTGTTGCCGACACCGTTTACAGGCAGGAATACAGCATAGATGCCGTCGGGAAGGTCGGCAAAAATATCTTCATTATAAAGAGTGTCGCCCGTAACGTAGTACTTTTTATCTCCGTCGTCGATAATCACTCCAATAGGCGTAGGATCGCTGTGCTCTGCCTTGACAGAGGTGAATCGTATGCCGCCCTCACTCCAGGATGTGCGGCGGTTGAATACCACGTAGTTGTTGTTGCCTCCCATCTTTCGTACTTCGGCATACACCGAACTCGGCGAGAGAACGGTTATTTCCGAGTTTTCGTTTATAAATTTTTCGACAGTTTCGGGATCGTAATGGTCGAGGTGGTTGTGCGTGAATATCATAACGTTGGGTCTTATAGAAAAAAGCTCCTCGGGTACGGGAACACGGCGGTGCTTATCGGGCGAGATGCATCCGACGCTGTCCGAGAGATAGGGGTCTATCATCACTTTAAATCCGTTGTGTTCAAAAAGTAAGCCTGCTTGTCCGAGCCATGTGATCTTCATATTTTACTCCTTTTACTGATATGTATATTGACATTTTTGCAATTTTATTTTATAATATATTTTATCGAATAAATACAATAATATTAACATTATTATTAGAAATATTACTATTTTTGAAAGGAGAGCACGGTGGAGCTGGTTTTGCCCGAGATAGTTGCGGTGGGAATATATAACTCTTCGGTCGCCGTTAAGGGAAGGACGATTACAAAAAACAGAAAGACAGTGATGTTTGAGATAGAGCTTCCACAGGCGGATGGCGGTGTGTCAAGCATAAATTCAGAGCATATGCCGATAAGGGCGGATACTCTTATCTGTGCAAAGCCGGGACAGATGAGACATACTATGCTTCCCTACACCTGCTACTATATTCACATGATGCTGAGTGGAGGAAGTCTTTATGAGGTACTTATGGATATGCCGAATTTTATAAAGACCGACAGGAGCGAGAAGTACCGTGCCCTGTTTGAAAGACTTTGCAGGTATTACGGCGGCGGGGCGGGAAGCGAGGAAATAATTTTGCAGAGTATAATATTGGAGATAATATATACTCTTATCGGAGACTCCAAGCGTATCGCCGTTCGCGAGCGTGTCAAAAACAGCAACTACGCGGTTATAGAGCAAATCATCTCCTATATCAGGAACAATCCAACCGCAGACCTCACGCTCGAGAGAGTAGCGGCAATGGCAGGGTTCAGCGCGGTTTATTTTCATAATTGCTTCAAGGCATCTACGGGGCAGACTTTGCACTCATACGTGGAGACACAGCGTATAAAAATGGCGGCTGATATGCTGGTCAGCACCGACAGAACTCTGACCGAGATAGCCTATGAATGCGGATTTTCCTCGCAGAGCTATTTCAGCTACGCATTTAAGCGGAAAATGGGAGTAACACCGAGAGAATACGCTCAAAAGATATTCGAACGTTACGGAGCGGACGGCGAGGATTGAAACTGATTTTTCGCTTCCCTGAGCTGTGAAAAAGGGTAAAATCATGAAAAAATATAAAATATTAAAAAAAATGCAAAAACACTATTGATTTTTTATTTGTTTTATGATACAATGTTAAGGCTAACGACTATTTCTGCTTCCCCGCGAAGCGTTTAATAAGTTTTTTGGAGGTTTAGTATGGAAATCGCACTTGGTATTATGTTGATCGTTTTGGCAGTAGTTCTCATTGTTTGCGTTCTTTTGCAGTCCGGTAAGGATAAAAAGCTTTCAAGCACCATCACAGGCTCGGCTGACACCTTTTTCGCAAAGGGAAAGTCCAAGTCCAAGGATAAGGTACTCAGCAGAATAACGACCATTCTTTCGGTGGTTTTCGTTCTCCTTACGGTAGTTGCCGTAATCGTGATCACTGCTCTCAACTGATCTGCAGTCAATAATGTTAATTATGAAAAAAGAGCAAACCCGATGCGGATTTGCTCTTTTTTGTACATTTTTTTAGTAGGCTTTCGTTAAAAATACAACACATTTTTTCAAAAAAATACAACACATTTTTTGCAAAAACATATTGACTTTTTCGAACATAGTGTGTTACAATAAGCAAAAATACATTTTTCAAATTGCAAAGGGGAACATCAAGATGAAAAAAAGGATATTTTGTATTTTTGGACTTATGATGGCGGCTACACTTTGCTTGGCACTTTTTGCCGGTTGCAACGGCGGAAAAGATGCTGAGAACGACTCCGATGTATCCGGTACTGATAAGGAAACGTCGTCAGAAGAAGCTACAAAACCCATACAGGACGATACGACCGTTACAGAACCCGATGATACTAAATTCAATATCTTTTTTAACAAGGATTATCTTTGCGCGTTCGTTTGGCCCGAGGATATTACGAGTACGGAGGCAGAGGTAGGTCAAGAATTAAAAAGATCTCTTGCGGGATATACGGGAAAGATCGTAACCTTCGTCAAAGAGAGTGAGGTCTCCGACGATTATAAATACGTCGTCCTGCTCGGAAATACCTCGTATCAGGAATCCAAGGATGCATATGCGACTCTCGGCAAGCGAGAAGCGGTAGCCAAAGTGGTCGGAAATAAGCTGGTAATAGCTTTTGACAATCTATCGAGCGGAAAAGGTATAGTTAAAGCATTGCTTGCGGAATTGGAAAAATGCCCGACAAGAGAAGTAAACCTCTCTCTTAATTACAGCGACGAATATAAGGCATTGCCGACGATAGATTATCTTCCTGCTTATGTGAGCGATTCGGCGAACGAGGTCGATTGCGGTCGTGACACTTCCCTTACACAGGTCAGCGGAGCATCTGTTGATGACTTTGACCAATACTGCCTTACATTAGAGGCGGCGGAGTTTGAGAAGATCTCTTCAAGAGAGGAGCAGGGAAACCTTTTTGCCACTTTCGTCGGTGAAGATGGGTACGCATACGTCTACTACACTAAGTACAACAGCGAGATCAGAGTGGTTACAGGTCCGATAGAGGCTCTGGCAGAGGAGGATTATACATCGGGTCTTTCATTGATCGGCACTCCCTACATTGCTTCAATTCCTCAGCCGAACGACGGACTCGGTCTGATATTCGGTCTGCCTGACGGTAGATTTATCATCTTAGATGGCGGATATAAGGATAATGACCGAGTATATAAAACGCTCAAAGAGCTTCAGCCGAGCGGAGAGATCGTTATAGCGGCTTGGTTTATTTCGCACCCGCACGGCGACCATTTTCGCGGTCTTACCGACTTTGTGAAAAATCACGGTTCAGACAAGTCGATAAAGATAGAAAGAGTAATACACAATTACGTTGACTATGAAAGATATAACATCAACGGAAGCGCGGGACTTGACGAGTCGGGTAAGAACGTTTTGGAGCTTTATGAAACGATGGAAAAGTATGCTCCCGACGTGCCGATATTGAAGGCTCACACGGGTCAGGTCATGGATTTCGGAGATGCCGCCATCGAGGTCCTTTATACCGTTGAGGATCTGATGCCGAAGAATATAACCAACATCAACGACTCGTCCATGGTCATCAGACTCAACATGGGCGGGCACCGGATAATGCTGCTTGCCGATACATGCTATGCTTCGGGTCCCATACTCAATAAGCTCTGGGGTGACTATCTGAGGTCGGATATCATGCAGATAGCTCACCATGGAGTCTGGCCGTCGGTAGTTGACATATATAACAGTATTCAGGCTCAGACGATCATCTTCCCCGCTATGTACAAGAATTTGAAGAACTATATATACAATTCAAGCTCCTATCAAAGCGTTGTGCTTGCCGCACTCGACTATGCAAAGGATATATACGTTACCGATGCGAAGACCTTTGTCATAGAGTTGCCCTATACAATTCAGAACAACAAAGAAGAGATGCTTGAATACATTAAGAATTATCAGTAAAAAAACGCCGTCGCATACTGCGACGGCGTTTTTATACGTCAAACAGTTTTACAGGTTTGATCGCACTTCCGTTTTCGTATTCTCTGACCTCGCCCAAAGCATAGAAAACACCGTTTTCGCCATATAGCCTTACACGTTCGCCCACGGCAAAGCCGGTCTTTATCTTGCTTTGGTATATTTCGCATCCGCTTCGCGAAAGCTTTTCGTAAAAAGCAGGAAGCTTTATTCGGGGCAGAGAAACAAAAAGCGATTCGGTAGGAGAGAGGAGAGAAAGGCGCTCCTCGGTGTCTCTTTTTTCGATCTCATCAAGCGTATGACTGCTTAGGAGCGAGAAATTTCCCGCGCGTGAGCGGCAGAGAGTCGCCATGACGGCTCCGCAACCGAGTGCTCTTCCTATATCGGCGCAGAGCGTTCTTATATAAGTGCCCGACGAGCAGCACACACGAAGAATATAATCTCTTTCGTTATCGGTCGGTGTACAGTCGATGGAATATACGGTGATGCGGCGCGCCTCGCGTTCTATCTCAACGCCTTTTCGTGCGAGGTCGCACAGCTTCTGTCCGTTGACCTTCAGTGCGCTGTACATCGGAGGGGTCTGCATTATATCTCCGACAAAGCCCGCGACTGCGGCTGTTACCTCTGCTTCAGACGGAATCTGCGCCGACTCTGAAAGCACCTTACCTGTTATATCCTCGGTGTCGGTGGTAAGTCCGAGGCGCAGAGTAGCAATATATTCCTTTGAATCCGCGACGAGATATTCAGCCGCCTTAGCCGCTCTTCCGACAAGAATTACGAGCACGCCTGTTGCGAGCGGATCGAGCGTTCCGGTGTGCCCCACTCGTTTAGTACCGTAAAGACGGCGTATTCTGTTTACAACGTCGTGTGAGGTCATACCCTCGCTCTTGTTTACCGTAAGTACGCCCGATGGCTCCATATACACCTCAAAGCTATCAGTTGAATTTTACCCAGGCCGAGCAGATCGAAAATCCCTTTTCCGAGAAGTTTTTCTCGTATTCGGTCATAACGTTGTCGGCGTTCTTTTCGCTTGCGTGAAGGTCGCGCGTCTGCCAGATCACCGTAGCACCCACAGCCTCAAATTCCTCAAGGCTGAAATCGAAAAGCCCGACGTTGTCGGTCTTAAGACGAAGTATTCCGTCCTCTTTGAGCAACAATTTGTATATTTCAAGGAAAGCGCGGTGTGTAAGCCTGCGCTTGGCGTGTCCTTTTTTGGGCCACGGATCGCTGAAATTCAGATATATACAGTCAATCGAATGTGGTGCTGAATTCTCGGCGAGTATTTTTGCGTCGCCGATAAGAAACCGCAGGTTGTCGCTCGTGCGCGCGTCTGTCTCGGCTTTTGCTTTTTCAAGGGCAACACAGCAGACATCTGCCACGCGCTCCAGGGCAACAAAGTTGACGTCGGGATAGCGCTTTGCCATCCCGCAGGCAAAGTTGCCCTTTCCGCAGCCGATCTCCATATGCACGGGGTTTGAATTGCCGAATATGTTCTCGAATCCCCCGCGCATGAGCGCCGGATCTGCAATTCTCAGCTCGGAGCAGGCTTCTATGCGTTCGGCACCGTGCTTCTTCTTTCTCATTCTCATGGCGGGACCCTCATCAGACGTTGAAGCGGAAGAGAACTATGTCTCCGTCCTTCATAACGTAGTCCTTGCCCTCGCTTCGGTAAAGTCCCGCTTCTTTGACGGCGTTCATAGAGCCGTACTTGACCAGGTCGTCAAATGAGACTATCTCTGCGCGTATAAATCCACGCTCAAAGTCGCTGTGTATCTTTCCTGCCGCACCGGGGGCTTTGGTTCCCTTGGTTATGGTCCACGCGCGTACCTCCTGAGGCCCTGCGGTGAGATAGCTTATAAGACCGAGCAGGGAGTAGCTTGCCTTGATGAGGCGGTCAAGACCGCTCTCCTCAATACCGAGGTCCTCCAGAAACAGCGCCTTTTCTTCGACGTCAAGCTCTGATATCTCTGCTTCGAGCTGTGCGCAGATGGCGATGACCTGCGAGTGCTCACGCTCTGCCTGGGCCTTGAGAGCATCATAGTTGCGGTTGCCTGTTGGCTCCTTGCCTGCTTCGTTCTCGCTCACGTTTGCAACGTAGATAACGGGCTTCATAGAGAGCAGGGGAGTGTCGTAAAGATACTCACGCTCGCTCTCGTCAAGCTCGACCTCGCGCGCACATTTGCCTTCGGAGAGAGCGGCGTGCAGCTTTTCAAACACTGCAAGCTCACCTGCGAGAGTTTTGTCGCCCTTCATAGCCTTCTTGGTGCGGTCGATCCTGCGCTCTATCATTTCGATGTCCGAGAATATGAGCTCAAGATTTATGGTTTCAAGGTCGCGCAGAGAGTTTATGCTTCCGTCTACATGGATTATGTTATCATCCTCAAAGCAACGCACTACGTGAAGTATAGCGTCGACCTCACGGATATGCGAGAGGAACTTGTTGCCAAGACCTTCTCCGCGGGATGCGCCCTTAACAAGGCCTGCGATGTCGACGAATTCAATGACTGCAGGGGTGTACTTTTCGGGATCGTACATTTTCGCAAGATAATCAAGACGCGAGTCGGGCACTGCAACCACGCCCACGTTGGGTTCTATAGTGCAAAACGGGTAATTTGCCGATTCGGCGCCTGCGTTTGTCAGGGCGTTGAAAAGCGTGCTTTTTCCCACGTTGGGAAGTCCTACGATACCAAGTTTCATTATATTTAACTCTCCTTTGTTTTTCGGGGGTTTGGGCAGAAACATATTTTACGATTGTTTATTGCCGTTTTTTTTAATTTCATCTTCTCATTATAACATATAGCATGGATTTTTTCAAGCCGATTTATCAAATTTTGAGATATTTTTGTTGAAATGATGTGAAAATGTGGGTTTTGTGAAAATACGGTAGTGTTTTTGAGAAAAGTGCGACATTTCTGTAAAAAATGCAAAAAAGTATTTGCAAAATATTCAAATATATGTTATAATGAAACGACAGAGCAAAAAGAGATTACATCGGAGGTAAATGATGCTGGATACAAAGATTCTCATTGTCGATGATGATACCAATATATGTGAGCTTCTCAAGCTATATTTTGAGAACGAGGGGTATGCCGTAAAAAGTGCGAATGACGGTGTGGATGGGATCAATGTCTTTAAGATGTTTGACCCCGATATCGTTCTTCTCGATATAATGCTTCCCAAAAAGGACGGCTGGCAGGTCTGCCGCGAGATCCGTGAGATGTCCTCCAAGCCCATTATTATGATAACGGCTAAGGGGGAGGTCTTTGACAAGGTCCTCGGCCTTGAGCTCGGTGCTGACGATTTTGTGGTAAAGCCTTTTGATATGAAGGAGCTGAGTGCGAGAGTAAAGGCGGTGCTCCGCCGATATCAAGCCCACTGCGTCCAGAACGACGAGGATGCCATAAAGTTTGATAATATTGAGATCAGCCATCAAAAATATGAGCTTAAGCTCCGCGGAAAGCCTGTCGATGTTCCGCCAAAGGAGCTCGAGCTGCTCTACTTCCTTGCTTCCAATTCCAACCGAGTATTTACTCGCGACCAGTTGCTTGACAAGGTTTGGGGATTTGACTATCTCGGAGACTCGAGAACTGTCGACGTTCACGTAAAGCGGCTGCGCGAGAAGCTTGACGGTGTATCGGATAAGTGGTCGCTTAAAACCGTATGGGGCGTCGGATACAAATTTGAAGTTTTAGGTTAACACCTTTATTGAAACAGACTGCTTTTGCCGTTGCTTTCCGGTAGGAGCAGTCTTGCTTTTTTATTTTCGGTATGCTATAATATACTTAACCAATAGCCCTTTGACAGAAACACCGGGAGTTAAAAATATGTTTAAAAGTGTTTTTTCAAAATATGTTTCGGCGTTTATGACAATAATAATAGTGAGCTTTGCCGTGGTCGTAGTGATGACTCTTTCGGTGGTCGGAAGATATTCCACGGAGGCAAAGAAAGAGGATATGTCTAACTGTGCCCACGCCGCGCGCTCTTATATTCAATCAATGATGAAGGGCTCAAAAAGCGATGAGCTTGACACCCTTCTTTCGTTTGAGCGGGAAAATATTGAGGGCACGCTCGATTGGATGGCGCAGAATGTCGACGGCGCGACCGTGCTTTTGCTCGATAAGAACGACTGTATTCTTCTCAGGGTCGGAGATAAAGATACCGAGATCGACGTTTACAGCGGTTTTGAACCGTCGGAGAAGGAACAGATGCTTGCAGAAGGTTCGTATTCCTCCCGCGGATCCGCAGAGGGTATGTTCGAAAAGACTAAGCTGCTTGAGCTTTTGCCACTCGTCGGCGCCGACGGAGAGTATCTCGGTGCTGTTGCGGTCTGCTCAAAAGCGCTTTTTCCCATCGGGCTTACAGGTGCCATCGTCAGGGTCATCATGAGCTCCATAGTTTGCGTGTTGATAGCCGCTCTGATAGCCGTTTATTTCATAAGCGAGCGAGTAATAGCTCCGCTTCGCGAGATAAGCTCAGCCGCAAAGCGCTTTGCGTCGGGTAAATTCGACGTGCGCGTGCCGGTTCGCGGAAGCGACGAGGTCGCAGAGCTTGCGCAGACCTTTAATCATATGGCGGAGTCGCTCGACAATTACGACAACATGCGCAACAGCTTTATGTCGAACGTATCTCACGACCTGAGAAGTCCCATGACGTCAATATCGGGATTTATCGACGGAATACTTGACGGAGTCATTCCGCCCGAACAGCACATGTATTATCTTCAGGTAGTGTCGGGTGAAATAAAGAGACTTTCACGTCTTGTAAATTCTTTGCTTGACCTTTCGAGGATCCAGGCGGGTGAGCGTAAATTCACATTCGTACCCTTTGACATATGCGAGATGGCGCGGCAGATACTTATTTCGTTTGAGCAGAAGATAACCGCGAAGGGGCTTGATGTCGAATTTGACTGTGATGAAGAGCGAATAGAGGCGGTTGCGGATCCCGATGCGATATATCAGGTGTTCTACAATATTTGCGACAACGCCGTGAAATTTGCATCGGACGGCGGAAAGCTGAGCATTTCCATCAAGCGCACGAAGGGAAAGAAGCTTTCGGTAGAGGTTTATAACGAGGGTCAAGGTATATCGCCTGAGGATATAAATTACGTGTTCGAAAGATTCTATAAAAGCGACAAGAGCCGCGGTCTGAACAAGAACGGGGCAGGACTCGGACTCTTTATTTCAAAGACCATAATCGAGGCTCACGGCGAACGTATATGGGTCGAGAGCGAGTATGGCAAAAACTGTCGTTTCGGTTTTAGCCTTGAGTGCGAATAAAGACCTCTTACAAAAGATAAAATAAATGCAGTATCGTATGGATACGGCAGAGTGCGTCCGCCAAAGCGTATTCCCGCGCTGCGGCGGATGTCTCTTTTTTGAGGTAAAAACTATGAAAACTGATAAAGACGAACGCGGCTTGCCGCATGGTGAGTATGGCGGTGAGGACGACGGCGGCAGTGAGCAAAGGGCGTTGGTTCCATTTGATGCGAAAGCGTATGCCAAAAGGCAAAGAGTAAAGCTCGTCGTGTTTCTTTGTACGTTTGCTTTGGTTGCGTGTATGACAGTTCTTATATGCTTCGCATTTTCCGTTTCGCCAAAGAGTGAGGGGAAGGATGGCGGCTTTGCCGAGACTTCAAATGAAGAGACGGTCGAGAAATGGCAGGGTATATTCGCAAGCAGAGAGATAAGCGATGATTGCCTTCGGATAAGTGTCAGCGTAAGGCTTGGCGCTGTGGGAGCATATGGGGCGCCGTCGGCTTCGGGTTTTGTTGTGAGCTCGGACGGATGGATAGTTTCAAGTGATTCGTTACTGAAAAATATGCAGAAGGGAAGGTTATATGCCAAACTTTGTGACGGAAGAGAGTATGCGGTAGATAAGATAATACGCTTTTCTGACAGCGGAATGACCTTTATGAAGATAGACGCAGAGGGACTTAAGAGCGCAACACTCGGAAGTGTGGACTCGCTGTCTTTGGGGCAGAGTGTTATATGTATAAGCACATCAGCTTCGAGTGAAAATCCACTTTCACTTTCTGCAGGCATAGTTTCGAGCACAGAGCAGAGCGCGTGGCTTGACATGGATACTTTTCCGAAAAACGGTCTTATAATGACCGACATTTTGTTTGACGCAAGCTCGATGGGCGGTCCCGTTTTCGATGCGGACGGCAGGGTTATTGGAATAGCATTGTATGAAAACGAAAAATTTATACTGCCAATAGACCGGGTTCGCGAAAAAATCCGGGCTTTGCAATGAAAATCTTAAAAAGTACTTGCAAAAAACGCTTAAATGATATATAATCTATGGATAACGGTATTATATTTTCATAAGAGCGTTTTTTGCCTGTGAGAAAGGAGAGAATATGTCGTTTTGGGAAGTGCTCGTCCGATTGCTTATAGCTACGTTTTGCGGCGGTATGATCGGTATCGAGAGAGGGAAAAAGAACCGCCCTGCAGGATTTCGTACATATATTTTGGTGTGCGTGGGTGCAAGCCTTACGATGATACTCAGCTCTTATATGGCGGTTATGTCTGCTCTCTGGTCGCAGACCTCCCCGGAGCTTATTTCCACGGATGTCTCAAGATTCGGTGCGCAGGTCATCAACGGCATCGGTTTTCTCGGTGCCGGAACAATAATTATAACGGGAAATCAGCAGGTGAAGGGTATGACCACGGCGGCAGGCCTCTGGGCGTCCGCGTGTATGGGACTTGCGATAGGTGCGGGATTTTATACGGGAGCGGTCGTCGGTTGCGTGCTTATTATCGCCACTACCGCACTTTTTTCAAAGCTTGAATCCTTTATCCTTTCGCGCTCAAGAAACATCAATCTTTATGTGGAGTTTGCGGGGACAGATGACCTTACTAAAGTTATGGAGTGTCTGAAGGCAAGGGAAGTCCGTGTATACGACGTGGAGTTTATCAAAGCGAAAAATTCCGACTCTAAGAACCCTGCAGCTGTCTTTTCTCTTCAATTGCCCAAAAAAGCTTCACATGCGGCATTGGTTACGGCTATCGCTTCCATCGAGGCGGTGAGAACGATAGAAGAGCTTTGATTTTCGTAGGAGGTGAAAGTAGTGATAGAATATCTTGACTTTTTGCGTACGGGAGAGATAGGGTGGCTTACAGTTACGGTAAGGCTTGTACTCGCGGTGATATGCGGCGGATTTATCGGACTTGAGCGTGAGCGTAAGCGCAGACCCGCAGGATTTCGCACGCATATACTGATATGCCTGGGCGCGGCGATGACTACGCTCACAAGCCAATACATTGCACTCAACCTCGGAGCACATACCGATATGGCGCGTCTGGGAGCGCAGGTCATTGCCGGCGTCGGATTTATCGGTGCGGGAACCATCATAGTAACCAAGCGCAGACAGGTAAAAGGACTTACGACGGCGGCGGGACTTTGGACCTCGGCAATCGTCGGACTTTGCTGCGGCGCGGGCTTTTTCGAGGGCGCAGTCTTGGCAACGCTTATAATCCTCATAGTCGAATTTGCATTTGTAAAGCTTGAATATTCTGTTTTCAACAGCTCGAGAGCGTTTAATATCTACGTTGAGTACAGCGAAGCGCAAAACTTGAGTACCATTGTAGATACCGTCAAGAATAACGGTGTTTACATAAGAGATATTGAGGTTACCAAAACGCAGGGAGAGGGAGCGTGCGCTGTATTTTCGCTGAAAATGCCGAAAAAGCGGCCGCATCAGGTATTGATAACGCTTATTCTTAACATAGAAGGCGTGATTTCCGTAGAGGAGCTTTAATACAAAACGAGGGGCAGTTTTATTTGACACATTTGTATTTGAATCCAACTGCTCCTCGGAATAAAATATTTTTGAGACCGGTCAAAATATTTTCATTGGGTATTGAAAAATATTCTATTGTGTGATATAATGATAATATAGATATGCCTGCATAGTTAAATGGATATAATAACCCCCTCCTAAGAATATTTTATAACGACCGCCTTTCGGGCAAAGGCGATTGACACTCCGTTAGTTTGTACCTATAATTGAATAGATTTTAAAGATGTTTCCGTAGCTCAGCTGGATA
>CAYQEY010000007.1:0-40917 GCA_964416635.1 uncultured Lachnospiraceae bacterium
GGCTTAATTAACCAGTTCGTTATCCAAGTTATAAATAATCCCTTTGGATTTTTTCCGACATTTCTAATGCTTTGAAAATCAACCTTCATCATCATGGGATAAATCATCAGCCAAATGAGTATTGCCATAGGAATGGATACCTTTGCATATTCAAAGCGGTTCAAAAATTCAGGTATCTGCGGCAGAAACTTTCCGATCAGAACGCCGATAACCATACACAGAATAACCCAAACGGTCAAATACTTCTGAAAGACACTGATAGCACTTTTTTCTTTGCTCATAGATAACCGCCCCATTTTAGAAGCCTAATTTGCGCAGCAGTTTTTCCACATCGGCAGCTTTCAGCACCTTGCCCATAGACACAACCTTTTCATTGACCACAATGGCGGGCATACTCATAACGCCGTATTCCATAACCTTTTGCATATCGGTGATATATTCCACTTCCACAGTAAGTCCCATTGCCTTCACGGCTTCTTTGGTATTTTCATATTGCTCGTGACAGGATCTGCAACCTGCACCTAAGACTTTTATGCAGCAAATGCCGTCTTTTGATTCGAAACAGCAATCATTTTTAATATCGCTGACTTCATTTGCAGGGCATCCACAACTGCAAGCGCAAGTGGAAACCTTCTTTTCTTCTTCCCTTTTCTTTCCGAAATTGAACAGTGACATAATAATTTACCTCCAAAATTCATATAATAATATTTTGTATAACGTTGAATAAGTAGCCTACAACGATAATACCGACAGTACAAATAGAAATAAAAATCCCAAGCAACTTCGGCTTTACCGCTTTGCGAAGCATGATCATGGACGGCAGAGAAAGAGTTGTAACAGCCATCATAAAGGAAAGCACCACGCCGAGCAATGCGCCTTTAGCAAGCAGAGCCTCGGCAATCGGGATGGTGCCGAATATATCCGCATACATCGGAATACCTGCGATCGTGGCAAGAATCACGCCGAAAGGATTGTTGTCACCGAGAACTTTCACGATAAATTCTTCCGGGATCCAGTTATGAATGACGGCGCCGATACCTACGCCGATCAGGACGTAAGGAGCAACCTTTTTTGCGGTGGCAACGACCTGTTCCCACGCATATTTCATTCGGTCTTTGAAATGCAGTTCCTCCTGAGGAACATCAAGTGACCGCCCGTTACGGATGTATTCTTCCACCTGATTGTCCAGGTGAAGTTTTTCAATCAGCGTTCCGCCGATAACGGCAATTAAGAGTCCGAGTAAGACATATACGACTGCTACCTTCCATCCGAAAATACTCATCAGCAACACGAGACTTCCGAGATCAACCATCGGAGAAGAGATCAGGAAAGAGAATGTTACTCCAAGTGGAAGTCCCGCACTTGTAAATCCGATAAACAGAGGTATCGACGAACAAGAGCAAAACGGAGTTACCGTTCCAAGCAGTGCGGCAAGTATATTTGCCCATATCCCGTGAAATCTTCCGAGTATCTTTTTGGTTCTCTCCGGTGGGAAGAAGCTTTGAATATACGAGATAATCAAAATCAACACGCCCAGGAGAACCATTATTTTAATGGTATCATAGATAAAGAACTGAATACTGCCGCCGATGCGCCCCGTTACATCAAGACCACAGACGGTAAGCAGCTCTCCGATCAGTTCCTTCAACCATTTCATACCGAGGATTTGATCCTGTATGAAATCCCATACTTTTTGCATAATGTACCCCTCCAAAACATTTATATATCTACAACTGTAGATATAATATATTCGTTTTAAGGTCAACACGAATGCTGACCTTGAATATGTTTAATTTTTACAACTATCGCATTTCTTGTAGCTACACTCTTTATCAGGTGAAAGAGTGTATTTTTCCATTAACGCTCGTGCCTGCGCCGAACCTTCTGCGGACAGCGAATAGTGCATCCATTTACCTTCCTTGCAGGCATCGACAAGCCCTGCCTCACACAGTATACGCATATGATGAGAAAGAGTTGACTGTCCGATCTTCAATTCGTCAAGGAGTTCACAGCCGCATTTCTGCCCACTGATCAGAAGCTCCATGATCTCCAAACGGTTATCGTCGGCAAGAGCCTTGAACACTTTTATCCCCTCGCTGTGCTTGAATGCCATTTTGCCACGCCTCCTTTCAACACATCTACAAGAATGGATATATTATAGCACATACTTTGATGTATGTAAATGTGTTTTTGAAAAAGAAATAAAAAATCAGATATTATTTTCTTGCCTGAAACTATTGACAAGCTTCTTAAAATTTGAACAACCGTCATAGAGAGAAGTCTCCGTTATATTTCCGAGTCCCGCCGACTTGGAGATCATCGAAAGATCTTCTCTCTTTTTGTCGAAATCAAGAAAGCATAAAGAGGTGTATTGTTTTTCCGAAGACCGGAATTAACATAATAACCGTCGGATTACTATACTTTGGTTTTAATCGAACCGTTCAAAGACATAATTGCATCCGTCATGGTTTCCATCAGGATCGTGGCAGTGCGCGTTACGATCAAATCCAAGCTCGCATCAAAATTATCTTTCTACTTCTTCCATAATATACGCTTCAAGTACGTCTCCGACCTTGATATCGTTAAATCTCTCAAGACCGATACCGCACTCGTATCCCTGTGCGACTTCTCTGACATCGTCCTTGAATCTGCGCAATGAGCTTATCTTATCCTCAAAGATAACCACTCCGTCACGGACGACACGGATCATTGCCGAACGGAGCACCTTACCGTCCTGAATGTAGGAACCTGCAATCGTTCCGACGTTGGGAACATGAATAGTCTGTCTGACCTCTGCGTGTCCGAGGAGATTTTCACGGTATTCGGGTGCAAGCATACCCTTCATAGCGTCGGATATCTCGTTTATGCAATCGTAGATGACACGGTATGTGCGAATATCCACGTTCTGTCTTTCAGCACTGTCGATAGCCGCCTTGTCGGGACGCACGTTAAATCCTACTATAATAGCGTTGGATGCAGCCGCAAAGGTTACGTCACCCTCGCGGATACCGCCTGCGGCACCGTGAATGACCTTTACCTTGACTTCTTCGTTGGAAAGCTTTTCAAGCGACTGTCTTACAGCCTCTACAGAGCCGTCAACGTCAGCCTTAACTATGATATTAAGCTCCTTGACACCGTCCGCGATCTGTGCAAAGAGTTCGTTGAGGTTCGCTCTTGCATTTGCCTTGAATACCTCCTCTTTTGCCTTTGCTCGGCGCTGATCTGCAAGTTCTCTTGCCATTCTCTCATCTTCAACTGCGTTGAACTCATCACCGGACGAGGGAACCTCTGCAAGACCGATGATCTCAACGGGAACAGAGGGCTTAGCCTCTTTGAGCGTTCTTCCTTTGTCGTCGGTCATAGCTCTTACACGTCCGACCGATGTGCCGGCAATGACTATATCGCCTGCACGAAGAGTACCGTTCTGAACAAGGACTGTGGCAACGGGACCTCTTCCCTTATCAAGCTTTGCCTCGATAACTATACCCTTTGCTCTGCGGGCGGGATTAGCCTTAAGCTCCTTGACCTCGGCAACGAGCAAAATGCTCTCAAGAAGATCGTCTATTCCCTGACCGGTAAGTGCCGACACGGGAACGCAGATAACGTCTCCGCCCCATTCCTCGGGAACAAGTTCGTATTTGGTAAGCTCCTGCTTGACGGCGTCGGGGTTAGCTGTGGGTTTATCCATCTTGTTGATCGCAACTATTATATCGACTCCCGCCGCTTTTGCGTGGTTTATAGCCTCAACCGTCTGTGGCATGATACCGTCGTCCGCCGCAACGACGAGGATGGCAATGTCGGTAGCCTGAGCGCCTCTTGCTCTCATTGCGGTAAACGCCTCGTGACCGGGGGTATCGAGGAATGTGATATCCTCGCCGTTTATCTTAACGCGGTAAGCACCGATATGCTGAGTGATACCGCCTGCCTCTCCGCGGGTTACGCTGGTATGACGGATAGCATCGAGTATAGATGTCTTACCGTGGTCGACGTGACCCATTACGCAGACGACCGGTGCTTTCGGCACGAGCTGTTCTGCACTGTCCTCAGCCTCGTCGAACAAGCGCTCTTCAATAGTTACAACTACTTCCTTAGTTGCCGCAATTCCCATTTCATCGGCAACTATGGCGGCGGTATCGAAATCGACGGTTTGGTTTACGGTAGCCATTACTCCGAGCATCATAAGTCTCTTTACTACCTCACCCGAGGTCAATTTAAGACGCGATGCAAGATCACTGACGATTATCTCGTCGGGAAGCGTAACGCTCGTAGGTGCCTTGGTTACGGGCTGAGCGCTCTTCTTTCCCTTCGCCTTGTTATTCTTCTGAGCGAACGCATCTCTTCCGCCCTGTTTCTTTACACGCTGCATTCCGCCGCGCATATCGGATACCGAATCGGGTACGAAATTATCAAGCTTCTCGTCGTATTTTGAAAGATCGACCGAGCCGCCTCTCATATCAACTACGCGCGTAGCGCCTCTTTGCTTGGGTGTCTCGTCGCCCTTCATTGTCTGAGAGCGAACGATAAGCTGAGGTTTGAACTTCTCTCTGGGTGCGTTCTGCTGTCTGTCTTCCTTATCAAATCCCGAGCCGTTGGGTCTTCCGCTCTGCTTCATATTGTTCTGAGCAGGTCTCTGTCCGCCTTTGGGACTCTGTCCGAACGGGCGGTCGTTTCTCGGTGTGCCCTGCTGTGCAAACCGATCGTTGCTTCTCGGCGCCTGACCCTGAGACGTGCCGAAGCGGTCGTTACTTCTCGGTGCCTGACCCTGAGACGTGCCGAAGCGATCGTTGTTTCTCGGTGTCTGTGCCTGCTGTGCAGGTCTCTGCTGAAATGCACCCTGCTGTGAAGGTCTTTGTGTACCGGATCTTGTGTCGTTACGCATCTGCGCGCCGACGTTCTCTTTGGGCTTCTGCTGTGTTGCAGGACTCTGATCCTGCACGGCAGCGACCCTTTTCTCTTCTTTCTCTTCTTTATCTTCCTTCTTTTCGGACTTTTCGGAATTTCCGACCTTCACCGCCGGCTCCGCCTTTTGAGCGGGCTCTTTGGAGTTTGCATTTTCTGACTTTTCGGGAGATTTGGCAACAGTCGAGCTGACACTCTCGGCTTTTACCGTATTATCTGTTTTCTTATTTACGGATCCGGGCTTCGCTTCGGCAGCAGTATCTGCCCCTTTGGCAGTCTCAGCGGTCTGCGCTGCGGTTTTTTCCTCGCTCTTTGATACACCTTTGACAGCTTCGGGCTTTTTAACTGTCTTGGGTGTTTCCTTTTTGGGCGGAATATAAGTAACTCCGTCAAGATAGTCCTCAATACCCGTTATCTGATTATCTCTCGTAAGTTTATCGAAAAGTATTGCGAACTCGTTGGGTTCAAGCGCTCTTTGCGTCTTATATTCTATGCCCTCGCCCGCAAGTATCTCCGCGATATCCTTACTTTTCATGGAAATATCCTTGGAAAACTGATTAACCTTCAATAAATTTGATGTCTGATTTGCTGCCATATTTCGTACCGTGTCCCTCGCATAGCGAAGGACTTCCTTTCCGTTGGATTTGAGGTCTCCCTCGTGTGTCAGATATATTTCTCCATCATTTTGCACATTTGCTCATCCGCGATCGCCACCGCGCCAAGTGAAGAGGTCTTTCCCAGAGCCGACGCCAATGCGGCTCCGTCGCAATTCAAGCGAACCGTCCTCACTCCGTAATATGCGGTCTTATCCGCGATTTTTTTATGTGTATTTTCCGACGTATCCGATGCCTCAAACACGATCTGCGGAAAATTTTTCCCGCTTCTCATAGCCTCACATATCATCGGAACGCCGAATATCAGCTTTCTTGCTCTCGCACATATTCCGAGAGCCGACAAAAGCTTTTTCTCCGCGGTCTGATACCTGTCAAGCTCGCTCATAGCCTTCAAGCTCGCTTTCCATTCTGTCGTAGATCTCGTCGGGTATCTCGACTTCAAGGCTTCTGCCTATACGTCCGGATCTTCTCGCCGCTCTGAGACATTTGGGGTCATAGCATATATACGCGCCACGGCCCGATCTTTTTCCCGTGAAATCAAGAACTATTTCTCCTTCGGGAGTACGCACCACCCTCAGAAGCTCTTTTTTGGGTTTATGTTGATTGCACCCGAGGCACTGGCGCTGAGGAATTTTCTTTTGCTTTATTTTTTGTTCCTTCTGTCCCATATGTCCTCCGCTATGTTACATTATTCCGCCTTTATATCGATCTTCGCACCGGTGAGCTTCGCGGCAAGGCGTGCGTTTTGTCCTTCCTTACCTATAGCCAACGAGAGCTGTGTAGAGTCTACGATCACCTTACATACTCTCTCGTCAATGAATTCCACCGATTTGATCTCCGCAGGAGCAAGCGCCGACGCTACGTATTCTTCAATAGACTCGCTGTATTTTACGATATCTATCTTTTCACCGCGAAGCTCCTTAACTATCGACTGGATCCTGGTTCCGTAAGCACCGATGCAAGAGCCGATGGCGTCCACATCGTCCTCTCTTGACCACACCGAGATCTTGGTTCTCGATCCCGCCTCACGCGCAACTCCCTCAACTATGACGATGCCGTCCTGGATCTCGGGGATCTCAAGCTCAAACATTCTTCTGACAAGTCCCGGATGTACGCGGGAGAGAGTTACAAGAGGTCCTTTAGCCTCCTTGCTTACTTCGGTCACGAATACCTTTATCTTATCTCCGACCTCAAATGTCTCACCGGGGATCTGTTCGGATTTAATAAGCGTTGCGTATCCGTTTCCGGTATCGAGAAGAACATTTCCGTTATCGCTGAACACCTTGCTTACGGTAGCGGTAATGATCTCTCCTCGCTTGCTTTCGTATGCGTCCTGCATGACCTTGCGTTCGCCCTCGCGTATGCCCTGGATGATGACCGATTTTGCCGCAGCCGCGCTGAGTCTGCGTACATTTTTGGTCTTTACCTCGGTCTCAACGAGCTTGCCGATAGTATTTCTGCGGTTGAGTGCCTTCGCGTCCTCAAGCGAGATCTCACACTGAGGATTGGTAACCTCCTCAACAACTTCCTTCTGGATGTATACCTTAACATCCTCCTTGGCAGGATCTATGGAAACTCGCACGAGAGTGTTGCTTCCGTATTCCTTCTTACAGGCTGAAAGAAGCGCCGCTTCTATCTTTTCCATCATATATTCCTTAGGGATACCCTTCTCCTTTTCGAGAAGGTCAAGCGCAACAAAAAATTCCTTGTTCATTTTAAAAATCCATCCTTAAATAATTATTGAAATACCGTAAAATGTTTAAAACTCAAATACCGTGTTTATCTTCGCCACTGCAGAACGTGCGAACTCGAGTGTCTTACCGCCGGAGTCGATACGCACCTCTCCGTTTTCGCCTGAGGCGAGAAGAACTCCTCTGAATACCTTTGCTCCGTCGACGGGGGCATAAAGCTTTACCTCTACATCCCAACCCTCGCAAGCATCTATGTGGATCTGCGTGCGAAGCTCTCTTTCCACACCGGGCGAACACACCTCAAGGTAATACGCCTCGTCGATCGGATCCGCCTCATCCAAAAGAGGATCGATTGTTCTGTGAAGCCGTTCACAGAGGTTTATATCTATTCCATCCTCAGAGTCGATGGTTATGCGAAGTATTTTTCTCGCGCCTTCTTTTACATACTCCACATCCCACACCCAGCATCCGAGCTGATCCGCGATGGGTTCAGCGAGCTCGCGCACGGTCTCTGCTATGCTTTTTGCGTTTTTTGCCATAAAGCCTCCTTTGACAGCCGCCGAATTCAGACTCAGACGGTCAAACAACAATTAAGAGTGGGCTCTCTCAAGCCCACTCCCATCACTACAAGTATTATACCACACTATTTTGATTTTTGCAATAGTTTTTTTCACATTTTTATAAAAAACTTTTCAAAACTTTTCAGTTTTCAATTTTCACTTTTATTAAAATAACTGTTTACAAAATTAAGAATCTATGATATAATAATATAATCGGATAATTGTGTCGTTAATTGCAAAAATACACGTTGATATCGTTTGGCATTCCTGAATTCTCAAAAGAAAGGACTTTCAGTTTATGCAAAATAAAAATTTTGATTGGCTCACACGTCTTGAAGAAATACCGTCGCGCGTGTACGTATTTCTCGCAGTGATCGTGCTTGCCGCCGATACTGCACTCTGTACCTTTGCAAATACCGATCCCGCCATAACGGGAATCGTTTCCATTTCGGTTTATGCATTGATATCGCTCACGATATATCTCTTCGTCCGACGCAGATTGTATCTTTACAGATTGGAATCAAATGCTTCGGAAGAACAAAACAGAAGCGTAATATACAGCTTCAAAAATCAGTTGAAAATTCCATATGCAGTTGTAAACGAACAAGGACGAATAATAACTGTCAACTCAGCCTTTTCATCTGCCGCAAAGGCAACGGGAACAACCTACAATCGTGACATAAACGAGCTCTGCTCTATCAAGCTCGACAAGCTTCTTGAGTTTGCTCAAGCCGAAGTGCCCGCCGATGAAAACGACGTATTCAACGGAAACATCCATTTGGCAGAGATCAACGATGTGCAGATCGCGACTATCGCAGAAAATAAATACAAGGTCGAATGTTATACGCTTGCCTCCAAGGGAAAGATCTATTATATGTTGGTATTTTGCGATATAACCGAGCTTTTGGAGCTAAATCAACGATATCGCAATCACTACACGGCAGTAGGATACATCGTTATCGATAACCTTGAAGAAATAGCACAATATGTGCGCGTTAACTATCAGGATCAGACAAGAAGCGTGGGCAGAATTCTTGCTGATTGGACGTCCGAAATGGGCGGAATACTGACCGAGTACGAAAACAATAAATTTTTGCTCGTGTTTACACACGAAATGCTATCCGAATGCATACGAAACAAATTCAACATTCTCAGCAGTGTCCACAAAATAGAGATAGGTGACGCGCATATCCCGCTCACAGTTTCGATAGGCATTGCAACCATCGGCGAAACGCTCGAAGAACGCAAACACAATGCCATGGTCTCGCTTGACATGGCTCTTCAGCGTGGCGGAGATCAAGTAGTTTTGAAAACTCCCACGGGAGTATTCTATTTCGGTGCAAAAACCAAGACCCTACAAAAGCGAACCAAGGGACACGCCAAGATAATTTTCGGAAAGCTTGCCGCTCTTATAGAAAATTCCTCAAATGTTCTTATAATGGGACACAGAAATCCCGACTTCGACTGCATCGGTGCGTGCGTCGGTATGGCCGCACTCATAAAAAATATATTCCCCCAAACCGATATCAAAATAGTTTCCGATATGAATTCCGAAAATTTCAAAGCCTGCACGTCGCGTCTGCTTATGCTGTCCGACTATAAGGATATGTTTACAGACAGTGTAAGCGCACTTGAATATAACAGTGCAGAGTCCTTGCTTATCATAGTCGATGCGAATAATATGTCCATACTCGAGTCCCCCGAGCTTGCAAAGAATTCATTCAAGAAGGTTATCATCGACCACCATATCAAGAAGGATGAGTTTGAGGATGAACCCGAGCTTGCGTATATCGACCCGTCGGCGTCATCTACCTGTGAGCTCATAGCCGAAATGCTTGAAGAAGTCCTTCCGCCCGAAACAAGCTTCAACGAAGAGGCAAACATCATGATGTCGGGTATAATGCTCGACACCAAGAATTTCACCCGAACCGTGGGTATGCGTACCTTCGCCGCCGCGCTTTATCTCAAAAACGCGGGTGCCGACACCGAATACGCCAGAACCTTTTTCGAAGAGGGCTTTGAGGATTACATTTCCGAGTCACAGTTCGGAAGCGCGGCTAAGATCTACCGTGATTGTATAGCCATCGCCGGAGCAGTCGGCACAGGATCCTCAAACGACCGCATACTCGCTGCAAAGGCGGCTGATAAGTTGCTCGAAGTCAAGAACGTAAGCGCCGCATTTACAATGATACTTTCGGGTGATGACGTGAATATATCCGCCCGTTCGGACGGAAGTATAAACGTCCAGCTCGTGCTCGAGCAGGTAGGCGGAGGCGGACATTTCGACTCGGCAGGCGCTTGTTTTGCAAACACGACTCTCGAGACTGCCGAGGAACGAATTATCGAAGCTATCGACACCTATATGGAAAACCTCACTTCCGAGGAAAACAACGATTGAAATTACCAATCAAGAATAAAGGAGATAAATTTTATGAGAGTTATTTTATGTACAGACGTTAAGGGTCAGGGAAAAAAGGATCAGATAGTTGAAGTTTCCGACGGATATGCAAGAAACTTTCTCTTTCCCAAGAAGCTCGCAGTCCCCGCAGACTCCAAGGCTATTAATGACATAAAAAATAAAGAGGCCGCAAAACAGCACAAGGTAGATGTTGAGATCTCAGATGCAAAAGCGCTCGCAAAGAAGCTTGAGGATATCGTAGTGGTATTTGAATACGCGGCAGGCCCCGATAAAAAGCTCTACGGCTCGGTGACCGCAAAGGATATATCCGAGGAACTCGAGAAAAAATACGGAATAGATATCGACAAGCGCAGGATCACGCTTGCCGAACCAATCAAATCCTTTGGAGACTTCAAAGCCGACGTCAAGCTTTACACCGATATTTCAGGCAAGATAAATGTAAAAGTAACATCTAAAGCAGCTAAGTAAAATATCATCGAAAGGCAGTAAAAACCATGGATGAATTACAGCGAAAGCTCCCATTTTCTCTTATTGCCGAGCAATCGCTTCTCGGCTCGATACTTGTTGATCCCGAGTCGCTTAACGACGTTGCGGGAATAATAACTCCAAACGATTTCTATCTTTCGGAGCATACGCAGATCTACACCGCGATGCATGAGCTGTTTCTCATAAACAAGGAAATAGATATAGTAACCCTTATTGATATGCTCGTTTCAAAGGGCATATACAGTAAATCGGGCGGTGAGGATTACATACGCTCGCTCTATCAGGCGGTTCCCAATGCACTCAACGTAAAGGATTACGCCACTATCGTAAAGCAAAAGAGCCTCTTGCGTTCACTCATAGAGACCTGCGCGGATATCTCTGAGAAGGCTTACAGCGAAGAAGGCAGCGCAGACGAGCTTGTCGAATTTGCCGAGGCAAAGATCTTCGATATCGCAGGCGGAAGAGATACAAAGAGCTTCAAGCATATTCGCGACGTTATCGGAAACGTATATCAGAATCTTCACACACTTGCCACCGAGGGCGAGAGCTCGCAGGGTGCGAAAACCGGATTTTCCGGCATAGATAACGTTCTTGTGGGAATGGGAAACTCCGACCTTATTCTCGTCGGTGCACGCCCCGGTATGGGTAAGACCTCGTTCGCGCTCAACATAGCCTCGAATGTCGCCCAACAGAGCGGTAAGAACGTGTGCATATTCTCGCTTGAGATGTCGGCAGAGCAGTTGGTTACGAGAATTATCTCAAGTGAAGCTATGATAGACAGCTACGCGTTGCGAACCGGCAAGCTCGATACCAAACAATGGCAGGATATCGCGGCTACTACAACAAAGCTTGCAGGCTGTAACATTCTTATAGACGACACCGCGGGAATTACGGTCACGGGAATGAAGGGTAAGCTGCGCAGAGTTCAGAATCTCGGACTCGTCGTGGTCGACTACCTGCAGCTCATGCAGAGCGACAAACGCACGGACAACCGTGTGCAGGAGGTCGGTGATATTTCAAGAGGACTTAAGCTTATGGCTAAGGAGCTGAATATCCCCATTATATGCTGCGCTCAGCTCTCGCGTGGACCCGAGTCGCGTACCGACAAACGTCCCATGCTTTCCGACCTCAGAGACTCGGGAGCTATCGAGCAGGATGCCGATACGGTCATCTTCCTTTACCGTGACGAATATTATGACTCGAAAAATGCAGGCGACGAGGGCAGTGTGGCAGAGGTCATTATCGCAAAGAACAGACACGGCTCGCTCGGAAACGTCAAGGTCGGCTGGATAGGGCGTTACACGAAGTTCCTGACCGTCGACAAAGAAAGACAAGAGGGATAATCGTGAATACCAAATATAGAGCTCCTCGCGGATTTACCCCCCCTGCCTTGCTCTCGGGTCTTGCAGAGGACGCGGCCATACTCGTCGCTTTTTCGGGTGGTGCGGACTCTACTGCTCTTTTGCATATTTTGTCCGAGTACTCAAAGAACAGCGGAGCTGTGATATACGCCGCACACGTCAATCACGGAATACGAGGTGCTGAGGCAGACAGAGATGAGCAATTCTGCCGTGAGTTTGCATCAAAGCTCGGGATCGAGCTGTTTGTTCTCCGTGCCGATCTGCCGAAGATCGCAAAAGAGATGGGAGAAAGCATTGAGACCGCGGCAAGACGTGTCCGCTACGATTTTTTTGATGACCTGATGGAAAAGCACGGTATACACGTGCTTGCAACTGCGCACAACGCCAACGACAATCTTGAAACGCTGATCTTCAATATTGCACGAGGCGCGGGACTTGGCGGAATGTGCGGTATTCCAAACTCACGACCCGCAAAAAACGGGACTGTTATACGCCCCATCCTGTCAATGGAAAAGAAAGAGATCCTCGAATACTGCAAGAACAATTCTCTTGATTTTGTTACTGACAGCACGAATGTCGATACCGATTACACACGCAACCGAATACGTGCGGAAATAATCCCCGTAATGCAGAGCATAAATGCCGGCGCGGTGCGAAATGCGAGCCGCATGTGTCGAAATCTGCGAGAGGATTCGCTCTGTCTTGAGAGTATGGCAGGTTGGTTTATTGAGGAGTTACGGGACGGTTACGCAATAGAGCTCGAAAAAATATGCGGCTCTCCCGCGGCGATCGTAAACCGTGCTCTTATACGTCTTTATGACGAGCTGTCGGGCGGAAAAACACTTGAGCAAACTCATATAGATGCACTTCGCGAGCTTGCGGCGCGCGCCGTCGCACATTCGTCGGTGTCTTTGCCGTCGGGCTGCGAGGGAGTTATAGAAAACGGGAAGCTGTATCTGCGTATAAAAAATAAAAATACTCCGATATATGACTATGAAACAGAGCTTTTTGACGGAGATAATTACATTTCACAAACAAACTCGAAAATTTTCATAGGAAATTCACATAATTCGAAAAATATTTACAAAAAGGAAACAATCCTGTATATTGATTCTGCTAAAATAAGCAGTGTGCTTATCGCGCGTCCGAGACGTGCGGGTGATAAGATACTCATGGGCGGGATCAACAGAAGCCTTAAGAAACTTATGTGCGACAAAAAAATACCCGTTGAAATACGCTCGAGACTGCCGATCATATGCGATTCGGATGGCATAATCGCCGTTCCGTTCATAGGTGTGAGCGATCGCGCAAAGCCAATAGATAACTCCGAAAGAACAACCTTGCAATTTTATTTGTATTGAATAAGAATCACTTTTATAAAAAAAGGAAAGGCTAAAAAAATGAGAGAAGACATTGAAAGCATATTGGTCAGCGAAGATGAATTAAACGAAATATGCCGAAAACTCGCTGCACAGATCACGGAGGATTACAAAAATTCCGATAAAAAACTCGTGCTCGTTTGCATCTTAAAAGGCTCGCTTATGTTCACGACAGAGCTTATGAAGAGGATCGATCTTCCGCTTGAAGTAGATTTTATGAAAGCCTCGTCGTACGGTTCAAAGGCGGTATCCTCCGGAATCATCAATATTCATCTTGACATAAAGCGCGATGACATGGATGAGGTCGACTTTATCATCGTTGAGGATATCATCGACAGCGGAAGAACGCTTTCGCATCTGGTCAGATACCTTAAAGAGCGAGGAGCGGCAAGCGTTCGTACCTGTGCACTTCTCGATAAGCCCGACAGGAGAACCGTAGACTTCGATCCCGACTACGTAGGTAAGATAATTCCCGATAAATTCGTCGTCGGCTTTGGCCTTGACTTTAATGAAAAATACAGAAACCTTCCCTTTGTGGGCGTACTTAAACCCGAAGTCTACAGCAACTAACACATACAAATATTTCCTCGGAGGAATCCAATGAAGAAAAACAGCAATATCAAAATTATAATATTTTACATCGTTCTTTTCGCAGTAGTGATATTCTCTCTCTCCTTCATGTTCGGTAAGAACAATCAGGACAAAATAACCTATGGCGAAATAATCAACTACTTCAAGAACGATCAGGTCGCTGAATTTGTCATCGACAACAAAAATTACCTTGAAATGACGGTCTATGTTCTTGACGCGGACGGCAATATTTCCGATCCAACCAAAACGAAGGTAGTGGGATATCAGCTTCAAAGCCTTGGGCTTTTCGTTGAGGATTGCTCCGAGTACTACAAGAGTAACCTGAACCTCAAGTCGTTTGATATTGAACCAGAAACGGTTATGCCGTGGTGGGTCGCTTTCCTGCCGTATATCATAGTCATAATAATAGCCATCGTACTTTTCATGGTAATGCGAAATGCCGCAAACGGTGGCGGAGCTGCAGGAAAGATCAATTCCTTCGGCAAAGCGAGAGTAAAAACTCCGCAGAACGACAAAAACAGAGTGCTGTTTTCCGACGTTGCAGGTGCAGATGAGGAAAAAGCCGAGCTTGAAGAGGTAGTTCAGTTTCTTAAAGACCCCGCTAAATTCTCAAAGCTCGGTGCAAAGATACCCCATGGTGTGCTTCTCGTAGGCCCTCCCGGTACAGGTAAGACCCTTCTTGCAAAGGCTGTCGCAGGCGAGGCAGGAGTTCCCTTCTTCTCCATTTCGGGTTCGGATTTCGTGGAGATGTACGTCGGAGTCGGTGCTTCGCGTGTACGTGACCTTTTTGAAAATGCAAGAAAGCACCCGGCTTCCATAATATTTATAGACGAAATAGACGCGGTAGGACGCCACAGAGGCGCAGGCCTCGGCGGCGGACACGACGAGCGTGAGCAAACGCTCAACCAGCTCCTTGTTGAAATGGACGGCTTTGGCTCACACGACGGTATAATAGTTATCGCGGCTACAAACCGTCCGGACATTCTTGACCCCGCACTTCTCCGTCCGGGACGTTTTGACCGTCAGATCACGGTAAATTACCCTGACATCAAGGGTCGTGAGGAGATACTCAAGGTACACGCAAGAAACAAACCCTTCGAAGAGAGTGTTGATTTTGCTCAGGTAGCAAAAACAACATCCGGCTTTACGGGTGCAGATCTCGCAAATCTGCTTAACGAGGCTGCTCTTCTTGCGGCAAGACGCGGCAAGAGCCTTATCGGCATGGAGGATATCGAAGATGCCTTCATCCGCGTTATCGCAGGTCCCAAGAAGAAGTCCAGGGCAATGAAGGAGCGCGAAAAGAAAAACACCGCTTACCACGAGGCGGGACATGCGATCATATCGCACGTTCTTCCCACTATAGACCCTGTTCAGCAGATATCCATAATTCCCAGCGGAAACGCACTCGGATATACCCTCAATCCTCCTGCTGAGGATAAATACAGCGTTTATAAGAACGAGCTCAAGGAACAGATCTCCATGCTGCTCGGCGGCCGTGCGGCTGAGGAGATAATCTTCGGCGATGTGTCGGGCGGTGCTTCCAACGACATCGAGCGTGCAACAAAGATCGCAAAGCAGATGGTAACAAAGCTCGGTATGAGCGACCTTCTCGGTCTGCGCGCATTCGGTAACGATCACGGCGAGGTCTTCCTCGGCAGAGATTTTTCAAGCTCTCAGGACTATTCCGACGACACAGCGGCTAAGATCGACTCCGAGATACACGCTATTATCAGTGATGCTTATGAAAATTCCAAGAGAATACTCAACGAAAACATCGATAAGCTTCATTTCATAGCTGAATTCCTTGTAAAGAATGAGATAATGGACGGCGAACAGTTCGCCGCAGCTATGGACGGCAATCCCACATTCGAAGAGCTTGAGGAGATGACAGAGGCAAAGAAACGCAGAAGCCGCGAGGAAAATGATCGCAGGCGTGCAGAAGAGATCGCAGCCGAGCGTAAGCGTAAGGAAGAAGAGGAAAATGCTCGCAGAGAGGCTCAGGATCAGCAGAATACCCCTCCTACGGACACCCCAAGCGACCACAACGACACAAACAATAGCGATAACGACACTATTAAATTCTGATATTAAAGGCGTTTTGATGACCATCGGGGTCATCAAAACGCTTTTTTATACGCGGAAAAACACTGTGATTAAAATTTTGTCTTAATAACCCACTTCGTCGGCTTTCTCAAATCAAGGTAAGCAAAAAGCAAAATCAAAAACGCTTTGCCGATGCCCTCGCCCTGCATTGTTTGGCGCTCTTTTTCATATACATTAAGTAATTGAAAAGACCGTTCAAGCAAAGGAGAAACGATGAAAGCAAGTATGAAGGATAAAATTCGGGGGCTCAGCTCCGAGGAAGCAGAGCAATCTCGCAAAAAGCACGGTGCAAATACACTTGCCGAAGCAAAAAGTAAAAGCTTTTTGAGAACATTCTTGGAAAATCTCGGAGATCCCGTTATAAGGATATTACTCGGTGCTCTCATTGTAAATCTGTTTTTCGTATTTCGCGGCGGGGATATTGTCGAGACCGTGGGGATCGCCATATCAGTCCTTCTCGCGACGCTGATCTCCACCCTTTCCGAACGCGGAAGCGAAGCGGCATTCAGAAAACTTGAGGAAGAATGCTCACATTCGCTATTTCGGGTATGGCGCGACGGTAGGCTTGTTGAGATACCCATAGAAGACCTTGTGGTGGGAGACGTTGTAAAGATCAGCGCAGGGGAACAGATACCTGCCGACAGCTTTGTAATTGAGGGCAAACTCAGGCTTGACCAATCAATGCTCACGGGTGAGAGCCGCGAGGTCGAAAAATGCCGAAGTCGCGATTCGACCCGAACACCGTCCTCCAGAAGTGCAGTATTTCGAGGATCAGCCGTGCTGTCGGGCGAGGGTGAGATAGAAATATTTTCCGTTGGAGTTAACAGTTTTCTCGGAAAGATATCGGATGAAGTAGGCGCCGATACAAGACAAAGCCCCCTGAAGCTGAGGCTCACAAAGCTCGCCCGGCAAATAAGCAGGCTCGGATATCTCGCCGCGATGCTCGTCGCTCTCGCATATCTTTTCAACACATTTGTTATAGACAGCGGTTTTTCGCTCGAAATGACTCTGAGAAAACTACGTGATCTTCACTACTCGTTTGAGCATCTTCTCCACGCATTTATGCTTGGTCTTACCGTAATAGTCATGGCAGTTCCCGAAGGTCTTCCGATGATGATAGCAGTCGTGCTTTCCGCAAACATCCGTCGAATGATAAGAGATAACGTGCTCGTGCGCAAGCCTGTCGGAATAGAGGCGGCAGGCAGCATGAATATTCTTTTCACAGACAAGACCGGTACGCTGACCGAGGGAAAAATGAGTGTCGGCAGTATACTGACCTTTGACGGTACTAAAACGGTATCTTTCGAAAATTTCGCCGAACTCCAAAAAACCTCGCCGCAGATAGGCAAGCTTTACGAACTCAATGCCGTATATAACACCGCTGCAACCATATCGGACGGAAATGTGCTTGGCGGAAATTCGACCGAGCGCGCGCTGTCATTTTCGGTGAGAACCGACCCGCTTAAAGATTACCGGGAATTTTCGGTGCAAGAAAAAATAGCCTTTGACAGCTCTTATAAGTATTCAGCCGCGCACATCTCCGGCAGCCGCCTGTCGACTGTTATTATAAAAGGAGCACCCGAAAAGATCATCACAAGCTGTCGTTATGCCTACCTTACCAATGGAAAAACGGTTCCCTTTTCACGCGTGTCCTACGACATTCTGCATAGCATAAGTCTGCTGACCTCATCGGGTACAAGAGTCCTGTGCATCGCCGAAGCCGACTCCATGCCGCGCGGAAATTCTCTCGGCGAGCTGAACTTTATCTGTGCAGTAACACTCTGCGACAAATTGCGAGACGAGGCTCAGGCATCGGTAACCGAGCTTGACAACGCAGGAATACAGGTAGTCATGATAACCGGAGACAATAAGGATACTGCCGAGCATATTGCAAAAAGCTGCGGAATAATCTCGGCGCGCAGACATCTGGTTATCACGAGTGAAGAGCTTGAAAAAATGGATGACCGCGAGCTAAAGCGCGTTATTCCGTATTTAGCAGTGCTCGCGCGCGCACTGCCGACCGACAAGAGCCGTCTGGTGAGAGTATGCCAGGAGATGGATATGGTGGTAGGCATGACAGGCGACGGTATCAACGATGCACCTGCGCTCAAACGTGCGGATATAGGCTTTGCGATGGGAAGCGGAACCGGCGTAGCACGCGAGGCAGGAGATATAATAATACTCGACAACAACCTGTCCTCGATCGGCAAGGCGGTACTCTACGGCAGGACTATATTCAAGAGCATACGTAAATTTATTACGCTTCAGCTGACCATGAATATGTGTGCTGTCGGAATATCGATGATAGGCCCGTTTATAGGTTATGATTCGCCCGTAACCGTCGTACAGATGCTTTGGATAAACATAATTATGGATACGCTTGGAGGACTTGCGTTTGCGGGAGAAGCCCCGCTTGAATCTTATATGAAGGAAAAACCCAAGCGGCGCGACGAGCCGATACTCAACCGTTACATGGCAGGGCAGATCGCCTTTTCGGGGATATTCACCGTAGGACTATATATATTTTTTCTGCGTTCCGCCAAAATATTGAGACTGTTCAGACAAAGCACCGACAATATATATCTTCTGACCGCTTTTTTTGCCATTTTCATTTTCAGTTCGGTATTTCATTGCTTCAACTGCAGAACAGACCGACTGCTGATTACAGCCGGATTATCCAAAAACAAAGCTTTTATCACAATTATCACGCTCGTGCTCGGAGTTCAGCTTCTGTTCGTCTACCTCGGTGGCCCCCTTCTGCGCACTGCTCCCCTTCTCTTACGAGAACTTGCCGTCACCTTTGCTCTCGCTCTTACAGTATTCCCCGCCGAACTCTTTCGAAAAATCTTTCTGCGTTTTATAGGTGCGAAAAAAGGTTTTTAGGTAATTAACTTGTGCTCGGAAAAACGAAAGTTGGTGTTAAAAAATCCCAAAAGATCTTTTTACACCAACTTTAATTCTTTTTTCAGTTATTGATCGGCATTTGTGCTATCTTCATTTGAAGATTTCTTAGCTTCCTCTCTTGCCTGCTTTTCCTCGGCGCGCCTTTGCTTGTCAGCCTCGATCTCCTCACGAAGCGCCTTTCGCTCTGAGGTAAGCTTCTCGATCTCTCCCACAAGCTTGGAGATCTTATCCTGCTCGGATTGCTCGTTCTTAAGTTGCTTATAATAGTAGCGTCCGAGATCCTCATATTTTCCGGAAAGCTTTGCATCCATCGTCTTGAGCTTTACGTGCTTTGAGGCGATATCGGCAACCTCGCTTGTTTTTGCAACTACTTTATCTGTAGTTTTGCTTATTTTTGCTTTGATCTCATTCCAATCTGCCATACTATTCTCCTTATCAAATTATAAAGCTTATTATATAGTATCAAAAGTCTAAATATAAATACAATTTTATTATACACTAAACACTCAAAAATGTCAATAATGCTTTTGAAATAAGCATAAAAAACATTTTTGTTGGAACACTAATCACATAAAATTCTGTAAATTGAGAGGTTTTCACTATGAATATGGATAAAGACCAGTACAAGCGTTTTTCCGACGCCCATGCTCCAAAATCTCCGATAATCAAAAACTGTATATGCGCATTTTTGGTGGGAGGAGCCATATGTGCCTTTGCAGAGGCTCTCGGCGAGCTTTATGCGCTTCATCCGGATATCGATGAAAAAACAGCAGGTACGCTCACGTCTGTAACGCTGGTATTTTTGGCGGTCCTGCTCACCGGAATCGGTATTTTTGATAATATAGCTAAATTCGCAGGTGCGGGAACTCTCGTTCCAATAACCGGGTTTGCAAATTCCGTAGCCTCTCCTGCCATCGACAGCCGCTCCGAGGGGTACGTTTTGGGTGTGGGAGCAAAGATATTCACCGTCTGCGGTCCGGTCCTGCTTTACGGAACGCTTGCAGGCGCGATATACGGAGTGATCTATTGGATATATACCATGGTACAGCTCATATAAGCTTATAAAAATATTCCGCTATAGCCTCGGATCGGCTCATGAAGGAGAAAAGCACGTATCTGCCGCGTATCTCTACATGAGCCGTTTGAGTTAAATCGTCATTTGAGATCGATCTCTGTGCGACCTTCAGTTTGTCTGCACGTTCAAGGCACATCGCCGCAATTATATCGGTATCCGATCGCGAATAACACCTGAATACAGCAACCTCCTCGATCTCACGTACCGAAATATAGAGCGCGCAATCCTCGATCTTCGGAAAACACTCCCTGACCCACTTTTCGCCAAAGAGCGTGCAGCTGAGCTCGTCGGAAAAATATCCAAGCTCCCCTTCTTCCGCAGAACTTGAATAAAGCGTTTCGTCCCCGCCTATCTCTCCCTTGATTGCCTGAAGCAATTCACAAAGAATATCAAAGCACGCCTCATCGCTCTGTCGGGAACAGGAGCAACATAAAAAAGCGAATATCATACACAACACAAAAGCAATAATTCTCTTCATACGGCACTACTCCTTTTCTCAAAGTATATGACCGTCCTTGCAGAATATTACTTCACTCCATCTCTATGCAACACATTGGAAATAGTGCGAAACAATATTTTTATGTCAAGCATAAGCTTGAGGTTATCGAGATAATATCTGTCGTTCGTAAGCTTTTCACTGTCATCCAAAAGATTTCTTCCGTTTATCTGCGCCATTCCGGTTATTCCGGGTCTCAATTCATATATACCGCAGTTCATTCTCCCAAAATGCATTTCTTTCTCTGCCGATATAAGCGGTCTAGGACCGACAAGGCTCATATCTCCTTTTAAAACGTTGAACAGCTGCGGCAATTCGTCCAGACTTGACTGCCTTAAAAATCTTCCGGCACGCGTAACGTATTTATCCCTGTCTTCAAAGCTCGACGCGGGGATGTTTACGGGGGCATCGGTATACATAGTCCTGAACTTGTAGCATATAAAAATTTTTCCGTGTCTGCCGCGTCTTTCCTGCTTAAATATGGCTTTGCCGCGTGAGTCCGCGCGTATTGCCACGGCTATTATAAACATCGGAAGCAAAAGGAAAAATATCAGTATACCGGAAAGCAGAATATCAAGCACACGCTTTACGTATCGGCAATATATCCTGTTTTCTCCTGCCTTCTTTCCGGTCTTCACACCAAACGCTCCTTTGTTTGTTTTGGTTAGCATTTGCAAAAAGCGTGAATTTATACGCAACCGGTTAAGTATAAGCTTACAATATAAAACCGATGAAATCTACCTCACTCCAAAAGTCATTAAGGTATCTTTTACATTCGCATTAAAAAAATCTTTCCCGAAAGCTGTACTTCCGAGAAAGATTCTCTTTAAAAAGCGGCAAAACCGATATAAACGAGCTAACTGACCGTAACAAACCTGACAGACGAGATGACAACGTCGTTGACAGGCTTATTATTTGCGTCGGTATCCAACTCTGCGATAGCGTCCACGGTATCCATTCCGTATATAACATATCCGAAGGCAGCATAGCTGCCGTTAAGGTGCTCAGCATCTCTATGCATTATGAAAAACTGGCATGACGCCGAATCAAAATCGTTCGAGCGTGCCATTGATACCACGCCTCGCTTATGCAAGAGATTATTTGTAATTCCGTTTTGAGAAAACTCACCCACGATTTTATCTTCGGTAACACCGGTTCCTTCACCCGTAGGAGAACCGCCCTGAATCATAAAATCCTTGATAACGCGGTGAAAAATAAGTCCGTCGTAAAATCCTTCTGCCACCAGTCTCTTAAAGTTCTCCACGGTTTTCGGCGCCACGTCGGGGAAAAGCCTTACAACTATGGTTCCGAAATTCTCAATCTCCATCATAACGTAATCGGTGGGTCCCCCGCTGAGAGCAACGCCGTCAAGACTGTCAATATCAGACATATCTATTTTCAGAAATTCAGGCGGTATTCTGTATTGGTCTGCATCATCCGGTACACTTATCTGCGCAGTCGTGCCTACGTTATTTATGGCTACGTCTATCTCTGAGTTGACCGAAACGACTTCAAACATGATCTGTGACATAGAGGTATGTACACCCTTAAAAGCAGCGTTCGAGTCGAAATAAACGACGTAGTGTGCAGGCTCTGAGACCTCCATTCTGCTGTATTCCAGATAATCCTCCTCTGATATTTCAAAGTTCAGCAAATATCCGTCATCGCTTACTTCAAACTTTAAGTTCTCAAAAGCCTCGTCAGGGAGCGGCAATAATATGCTATCTCCCGTGGGCATACCGAACTCGTCTTTGTACTCCTCAAATGTCATCTCGCGCTGTTCCTTGGTATTTGTCGAGCTGTAAAACAGTGCATTATCGACATATCTGTGCTCAGTCAAGGTATCTCCGTCCTCGGCATAGGAATAGTAAACTTGTTCGCCGTTTATTTTGAACACCGTTTTAGTCGCAGCATCCATAGCGGAGTCGCCGTACACAATATGAGCGTCCGAGATCATGATCATCTCATAATTGTCAATAGTCTCAAAATAAGTCTGCGCAGCTCTGTAAGCCTCAAGCGGAGTTTTACCTGCAAGCGTATCAATACTTTCGACGTTCGCCGATCCGCTTTCGGTCGGCACTGCATCCGCGTCGTTTTTTGCGGCATCACACGCCGCCAATGACAGAACAACAAGCGCTGTCGCAACAAAAATCAAACATCTTTTAATCATTTTTACCTCAAGTATCAATTATTACGATTTCGGGAGAATTGAATATGCGCGGTGGAAAAACCGTCTTTTTAAGCCCCCTGCTTATGACAAAGCGTCCGTCGTGGACTCCGGATGTATATTTCGGGAACAGTCCCTGCCCCGGCGCATAAACACCTATGCCGAAAAATCTCCACTGCCCACCGTGCGCGTGCCCGCTGACCGTAAGGTCTATCGGGTATTTCTTTATATAAGGTTTATAATATTCGGGATGGTGGCAGAGAAGCACTTTCGGCGCGTCTATCGACGCAAATTCAGCGAGAAACTCCAGATTCGGTATCGAATCCTTGAGTATCAGTCCGGAGGCAAGTCCGCCGAAAGCAATTCCGTCTTTGATAACGTAGGAATCAAGCAAAAAATTCACGCCGGACTCACGTATTCTCTGCATATTCTCGTCTGTGTATATCCGGTCGGTGCAATGTTTTTCGCGCCAATGTCTGCGTTCGGAGTGAACTCCGCCATCCTCGTGATTTCCCGTAGTATAAAAAGTTGTTGCTATCTTTGCCGCACCCGACAGCACGGCAAATGCTTTCCTGTTTTTTTCTTCACAGCTGCCGTCAAGAGCCTCAAGGATATCGCCTGCCATAAGGATATAGTCCGTAGAACACTCCTCCAGCTCCTTCAGCAGCCGAAAAGGATCTTGCGCGTGAAGATCGGTTACAAGTGCCATTCTGATATTTTTCGGCAATCTTGTATCCCGAAGAGTGTAAAAGCTCTTTTTCATGCTTTCTTTTGCAATTATATCAACGAGTCGACATAGGCTGTCATTTCATCGTATTTCTTTTCAAACTCGGTCAGAAGCTTCATCTGTGCTCTTGCACGGATCAGGTTATGGTCGGGCGACTCTATCTTGAAATATTCGTCGCCGTTGATGTAATCGGTAAGGAACCTGAGTGCAAGCTCGCAGGTCATGACCTTTGCTCCGAGCGGAAGATAATGTATCTCCTCTTTGGTAAGAGACTGCGATATCTCCTCTACAAATCCCTTTGTAAATAACTTGAAAAGCTCCATATTGACAGATATCTTTTCAAGGTCCTGCTCATCCTCGGCGGCTGTGGAAGCACCGAAGCGTACGGCGTCTCCGTAATCGTAGAGTGAGGAGCCGGGCATAACAGTGTCAAGGTCTATGACACATACAGCCTTGCCGGTATCATTGTCGATAAGCACGTTGTTGAGCTTTGTGTCGTTATGCGTAACGCGGGTAGGTAAAATCCCATCCTCTATCTTGTCGACTATCTCGCTCATCATTTTGCGGCGATCAAACAAAAAGTCGATCTCTTGCTCGATCTCTCGTACTCTTCCCGCCTTATCTTCAGCAATAGCCGCAACAAAAGCATAGAAACGGCGCTTTGTGTTGTGGAAATCCGGAATAGTCTCGTGAAGCACCTCTGCGGGAAAGTCAAACAGGTTCTTCTGAAATTCTCCGAAGCCTCTGCCTGCCTCGTAAAAGAGCGCAGGATCGTCGATGGAGTTATACGCGGTAACACCGTCTACAAAAACATACGCTCTCCAGTAATAATTGTTGAAATCCTTATAAAGATACGTTCCGTTCTTGGCGGTAACGAAGTGTAATATCCTTCTTTCGGAGTCCTCACCCTTTTCGGTTATCTTCTTGTCGATATGCGCGAGAACATTGATGATGTTCTCCATAACTCCGTCCGGATCCTTAAATACCACTGTGTTTATTTTCTGAAGTATATAGCTTTTTTCAGTACCGTCCGAATTTGCAAATACCAATTTATAAGTGGAATTTATGTTTCCCGATCTTAGCTCCTCGGATGAGATATACTTTCCGTCAAAATTAAACTGCCGTATCGCATTCTTGATATCATTATAAAGCATAAATATCTCCTGAATTATTTTGTGTAATTTAAATACTACCATATTATATCACAAATATATATCCGTGTCAAGCAAAAGTCTATGTACCGCCATTTCTTAACAAAGCATAAAGCGGATGCATTTAATGTAATAGGGCGAGAAGCGTCGCACCGTGTCGCGTGCGGCAAAAATGGTTAAAACTTCCGCCCCTAAAATTTACTTGCCGTGTTTAAAACGGGGAGAGCCACGGCAAAAATATACTTGAACGGAAAATATACTATAGCGATGATCTGGAGAGTGAAATTCTATGAACGTCAAACGAGGAGATATTTATTATGCCGATCTGAGCCCCGTGGTCGGTTCCGAACAGGGCGGATTGCGCCCTGTGCTGATTATTCAAAACGACGTGGGAAACCGATACAGTCCCACAGTAATAGCCGCAGCCATTACATCTCGAATGGGTAAAAACCGCCTTCCGACGCATATTGATATACATGCAGACAAGGTGGGACTCGCAAAGGATTCAGTGGTTTTGCTCGAGCAGATACGAACGCTTGACAAACGCCGCCTCAAGGAAAAGATGGGACACCTTGATGAGAGAATGATGGGTGCGGTCAACACTGCAATAGCCGTCAGTTTTGGGCTGGGTAACGCCCCTGCAGGCTACGGAGGAGCCATTGCCGCAGTAAGCGAGGGAGCCGTAGCATCGACATCGGATGACGAAGCGTTGATGTAATATTCAAAAATGTTCATAAATTTCTGTTGATTTTTTAATAAAATCATGATAAAATTTTATCATTCACTGTTTTTAAGAGGTCAAAAATGAAATTTATCAAACATTATACAACTCGCTGGCACGACACAGATGCAAACAGAACAGTACGACCGACACAACTGCTGGTATATATGCAGGAAACCTCAAACGCGCATCTTGACAGCATGGGGCAAAATCTTGACACTTTGCGCGATGAGCATTCTCTGGCGTTTTTACTCAGTAAGACAAGAATAGCAATCTATTCTCCGCTGTACTTTCCGGAGGATATAACCGTGGAGACCTTCACCGCCGACAGCCGTGCTTTCGGCTTCAGCCGTTTTTACAGGATACTTCGCGGTGAGGAGGTCATTGCCGCAGCAGACACGACCTGGGCGCTTCTCGACCTCAACACAAAGCAACTCTGCCGTGTAGACTCATTCGACTTCGGATTTGAAAACGAGCCGGCAATCGACATCGGTCTCGCTCCGCGCTTCAGAGTTCCGCACACAGACACGTTAGAATTTTTGGGCGAACGTCGGATAGTTTATTCGGACCTTGACTACAATATGCACATGAACAACACCAGATATGCGGATATGCTCTGCGATTTTATGCCGATAGATGATGTTGCGAAGATCAAAGGAATTTCAATATCTTATCTGCACGAGGCGCATTTCAACGATAAAATAAAGGTGTACGGCACAAACTCCGACGGGAAATACAGCTTCCGTACGGTGAGCGAAAACGGAAATACGGGAATTGAAGCTGAGATAGTACTCAAATAAAATATATCGTGGGCTTTTGCATTTAACGCAGAAGCCCATTTCTTTGCGATAAGATTCGATAAAGTATTTAATATTTTCTTTCAAATTTGTTCGATTTCAAAAATATTTACAAATATACCCTTGCAAATTCACGAAAAATGAGGTATTATATTATAATGAGTGGTTATTGTCTAATGAAATAGACGGAGGTAACGAGTGTTCGGTTATGTAAGAGTTAACAGCTCTGAGTTGAAGGTCAAGGAATATGAGTTTTATCGCGGCACATACTGCGGACTTTGCCGCTCAATGGGCAAATGCACGGGACAATGCTCACGCATGACTCTCAGCTACGATTTTGTGTTTTTGGCACTCACCCGCCTTGCAGTCTCTCCGATCAAGACTGAATTTGAGCAAAAGCGTTGCCTTGCACATCCATTTAAAAAGCGTAATTCGATGATGCGTAACGATGTACTTGACTATTGTTCAAAAACGGCGGCGATCCTCAATTATCAAAAAATTGCCGATGATCTCAGGGACGAAAAAGGATTTAAGCGCCTGCGTGCCACGGCAGTACTTCCATTCGTGTCGCACGCAAGGAAAAAGGCTATAAAAAAGGATCCTTCTCTCATCTCTCTTGATCAGTCCGTGGCAAATGAGCTTCAAACGCTTGCAACACTTGAATCCGACAAGTCATGCGGAGTTGATGCACCTGCGGACAGCTTCGGCCGCTTGCTCGGTGAGATAATGTCTTTCGGACTTGAAGGAAGCGCAAAACGGATCGCTTATGAAATAGGCAGAGTTGTAGGTGGATGGATATACATTGTCGACGCCATTGATGATATGTGTGACGACAGTAAAAGAGGGCGATATAATCCGATACTTAAACTATACGGCGGCAGAACACCTGACGAGCGTGAGCTTGAAATGATCTCCGGTGCAATAAAGAACAGGCTTTTCGGTGCCGAGGAAGCATTTGATCTGATCGACTGTGAAAGCGAAACCGTAAATAATATACTTGCCAATGTGCTCTTTTTGAGTATTCCCGATACCACAGAAAAAATAATAAGGTCTCAAAATTCCAAGAACGACAAAGAAGATAAAGGAAAGGAACAACTTCATGACTGATCCCTACAAGGTTTTGGGCGTCTCCCCCGACGCCTCGGATGACGAAATAAAAAAAGCGTACAGAGCCCTTGCACGTAAATATCATCCCGACAAATATCGAGACAGTGACCTTGCGGACCTCGCAAGCGAAAAGATGAAAGAGGTCAATGCCGCTTACGAGGAGATACAAAATCTTCGCAAAAACGGCTCTAACCAACAGAATTCCTCGGGATATTCGGGCGGATATAACTACGCCGGCGGAACCTCGTCGTCAGGCAGCCCCAAGTACAACGAGATACGCAGGCTTATAAACTCGGGAAATATTCCCGCGGCAGAAAGCCAACTCTTCTCCATACAGGAAGGAGATCGAAATGCCGAGTGGAACTTCCTTTACGGTTGCGTTCTCGTCAAGAAGGGACAGTTTGTTGACGCTCAGCGCTATTTCGATATCGCTTGCTCAATGGATCCATACAACAATGAATATAAAGCGGCTCGTGAAAATCTTCGCAAACGTGCAAACGGATACGGCGGCGGATACCACACTCAGGGCAACGGAGGCTGCTCAGCCTGCGATGTGTGTTCGGGTCTTCTTTGTGCCGACTGTTGTTGCGAATGTTGCGGCGGAGATCTTATCTCCTGCTGTTAACGGGTAACTGTCGTGAAAAACCGAAAAAGAAAGAAAACCGATACGAAAAAACTCACGGTGTGCGCCATGCTCGCCGCTCTCGGAGTAGTGCTTTTGTACTTGGGCTCGCTGATCGACGTACTCGATATTTCCATGGCGGTCATAGCTTCGCTTACATGTATCATAGCCGTGATCGAGTACGGCAAGAGCGCTCCGTGGGCAGTGTACGGCGTTACGTCGATACTCTCACTTCTGCTCCTTCCGAATAAAACTCCTGCGGCTTTTTACGCCCTCTTTTTCGGATTTTACCCGATACTTAAGGAAAAATTCGAAAAACGCAGCAGAGTCATGTCTTGGGTACTCAAGGAAACAGTATTCAACATCTGCCTTGTGGCGATGGGATTTGCAACCTATTTTCTCACCTCGACAGGCGACAATACTCTCTTCTCTAACCGGATATTTTTAATCATGATTGCACTTGCGTCAGAGCTGATATTCATTCTCTACGACATAGCCCTGACACGCCTCATATCCTTTTACATCGCATCCATAAGGAACAGATTTAAATTCAAATAATACAGGCTTTCATCTTCAGACTCCGGAAGCTACGTAGTTATGGGTATGAAGATCCCTTCGGATATGGATATCGTTATTCCGTCGTCTTAAAAGCATCGGTTTCAACAGTATTAAAGTACAGTCGAATACGATGAGGGAGGGCGTTGATTTGGATTACGATGCCGAGGATACACGATAGTACCGACGGCAATATTTAAAAAAATATATTAAAAGGGCTGTAAAAGTCGACATACGATGACGTAGTGCCAAGCTTTTTACAGCCTTTTATTATTTATGATATTTGGTTCCCTTCTGAATATTGAAGGCACGGTAGACCGCTTCCAAGAGTATCACTCGCATCAGCTGATGCGGAAATGTCAGCTTTGACACAGAAAGGCTGAGGTCTGCTCTCTGTTTGACTGCATCCGAAAGCCCGAACGAGCTGCCTATTATAAAGCAAATATCGCTTGTTCTTCCCGTTATCTCGTCAAGCTTTCGGGCAAGCTCATGCGAGGACAGCTGTTTTCCTTCGACGCACATCGCCACAACATACGCCCGCGGCGGTATCTGTGCAAATATTCTTTCGCTCTCCCGATCGAGAGCGTTTTTTATTTCGTTTTCCGACGGTTCGTCCGAAAGCCGCTCCTCTTTGAGTTGTACCTCTTCAAATCGGCAAAAAGCTCCGAGGCGCTTTTCATATTCTGCCGCCGCCTCGCGAAGATAGCTTTCCTTAAGCGTTCCAAGGGTTATAAATTTCACGTTCAACACGCATTTTGTCCTCCTTGCTCGGAAATTTAAGCTCACACGGCAGATCGGGGTCTGCCGTTATGACTGTTGCTCCGAAGCCGCTCACCGCTCTTTGCGTTTCGTCAAGCGCCAGATATGGCTCGTTGTTATCTTTACTGATGTGTGCAAGCAAAAAAGCCCTCGTTCCGCTCTCGGCAAGCTCAACGGCAAACTCGGCACATTCGCAATTCGACAAATGCCCTCTTTTCGATGCGACACGCAGTTTGAGGTCGTGCGGATATGGTCCCGTCATCAGCATTTCGCTGTCGTGGTTTGACTCAAGCACAACAGCCTCGCATCCGAGCATATTTTTTCTTATATCCTCGGAAATATATCCGATGTCGGTAGCATATCCGATTGCATGTTCAGCCTCACCGTCGGAAAATTCTATTCTGTAGCCGACGCTCATTCTGCTGTCGTGAGGAGTGCGGAAAGAGCGAACCGTCATACATCCCACATCTTCACAAAACTCCACCGGATGCAAAAAGAGCCTTGAGCAGCAGAAAGGCGTGCTCCGCTCGTCAAAGCGCCGTGCCGAAACATCGGTAATATGTATCGGAATATCGTGCTTTTTGGCTATCACCTCAAGGGCTGAAACATGATCGGTATGCTCATGCGTTATAAATATGGCTTTTATATTCTCAATGTCCTCGTTTATATCCGTAAGCGCTTTGCAAAGAGCTCGGGCGCTCTTTCCCGCATCTATCAGTATAGCGTCATCGCCAACTCTTATAAATGTAGAATTACCGCCCGAGCCCGAATATAAACTTACTATTCTGCAAGCATTCTTCATTAAAACAATCCATCGATCAACGGAACGACAAACAGCGTTATAGCTTCTGCGGCAAAGGTAATCACAAATGCGATCATCAGTATCAACATCCACTTTGAACGCTTTAATCTGTTATTTCCGTTCTCAATATATTCTCTTTTTTTGTCCGCGTCCCACTCGTCGGGAAGCATATCCTCTGTAATTCCCTTTCGAGACATTCCGCGGTTATAAATGATATAAGCCAGCGCAAGCGCCGCAAGTGCTATCATATATCCCCACATAACGAAAGGAAAAAAACTGAAATTAAGCGAGAAGTAATAAAATGCAAGAAGCACGAGCGAGAGCACGACGGTTATCACAAGGTGCCAAAGCAAATTTTTTCCCTTCTTCACCATACGTTCGGAATCCTCCTTAAAAACTTACGCGATCTTTACAGCGCCTTCGGGGCGGATACGAAGCACGATGCACTTGCCCTCTCCGAATATCGAGTCCATAAGAGCCTTGAAGCCCTCGACCTCATCCATTGAAACGTACGCCTGAATGGTACCCGCAAATCCGCCGCCGTGAACACGCCAAGCGCCGCTCTTGCCGCTGAGATACTGTTCAGCAAGGCAAAGTGCGAGCGAGAGTCCCTGCTCGGACAGATTTTTCGAAGTATATACGTTCTGCAGGTAGCAGAATGAAGATTTACCTGATGCAATCACCTCTGCAAAGAAAGCACCGAGATCGCCTTTGAGAAGCGCGTCCTTCTGCTTAGCAACTCTCTTGTTCTCGGCAAAAAAGTGGAGCGCACGGAGAATGGCACGGTCGCCGACCTCGTTACGTAATGCGGGGATCTCCGCAATAAATCGGCTCTCGTCAACGTCGCGAAGGACAGACTTGCCGAAGTGTGCGGCAACAGCCTTCATTTCAGCTGGAACGGAAGCGTAGTCGTCGGTAAGATCCGCATGGTTTCCGCCCGTATTTACGATGCAGAGATTGTAACCGGCCCCGGAAATATCAAAAGATACCTTGTCGATGATGGGAGCCTTGGGGTCGTTGAAATCAATGGCAACTATACCGCCGACAGCACAAGCGACCTGATCCATGAGTCCGCAGGGCTTTCCGAAAAATACGTTCTCGGAGTACTGTGCAAGCTTCGCAATCTCAACATTGTCGACCTTACCGTCGTTGTACATATGATTAAGTATATTACCTACCATATCTTCAAAAGCCGCGGAAGATGAAAGTCCGGAGCCCTTGAGAACATTGGAGGTCGTATACGCATCAAATCCTCCGATCTTATATCCGTCCTTAAGGAATCCCGCGCACATACCTGCTATAATAGCTCCCGATTTGCCGAACTCGCTCTCGACGGGTGCTGTGTATTTGGAAAAATCGATCACGTCCTCGGGAAATCCTTCGCTCTTTATACGTATAACGCTGTCGGCTACGGGAGAAGCTACCGCGATGATATCGAGGTCGATGGAAGCCGCAACTACACAGCCGTGGTTGTGGTCGGTATGGTTTCCCGAGAGTTCGCTTCTTCCTGCTACAGAATAAAGATCGATCTCGCGCTCAGCTCCGTAAATAGCCGCAAACTCGTCGATAGCGGCAGAGTAACGAATTCTCTGTGCGCCGACAGCCGCGTCCCCGTAAACATGTGCAAGCACGGCGTCAATGCCGCCGTTTGCAATATGGTTCTTCATTTGAGTTGTATTCATGATGATATCTCCTTAAGATAAATTATTTTCAACAAATATATTATAACATCTTAATGCCGATTTTGCAATTACTTTTTAATTTTATTTTCATTTTGTTTATGTTTTTTTACAATTTAAAGCAAAATATTTATTCTGCTATTGAAAAAAGCAGAAATATAATGTATAATTAACCTGTATACCGAATTTTTTATCGGAGTTGAAAATGAGTTATTTCAAAAAATTTACCGATTTCTGTGCAGGCGTCGCCGCATTTGTTGCGGGTCTGTTCTTTATAAGAAAATATATGTCATTCGTTCCCGAGGAGCCGCCCGAGCTTCCAAGCGGAACAATTACAGATGTCGCAGACGAAGCGCTCGGGTTTACAACTGAGGTCACCGAAAAATTTCCGAGCAAGCTTGAGCAGTTTCTGAAGCCGACAGATGCAGTCGACTATTCCCTTCTCATACCGCTGATACTGCTCCTGCTTGCCTCTGCAATACTCGGCAGGGTTTTTAAAAGACTTCCCTACGTCTGCTTCGGGATATCTGTTCTGCCCGCGCTGATGATCGCGTATATGTACGAAACCGAAACGCTTTACGAGCAGATACCTCTGTTTTTGATAGTTGCTCTTCTGCACGTTATCGGCAATATAGCGGAATGTCTTATGCGCGACAGAGAGGACGGGCGGCACCGAGCCGCAATTGCCGCGAAAATATCCTCCGCCATGGGAGCCTTTATGTGCTTTTTCGTCATGTGGAAGGGCGCTCAGCCCCACCCCGAGGATCCTGACAAAATAGGACATTTTGAGCACAAGATACTGTTTGATATGACTGAGAACGACGTTGCCCTCCTTACGAAGCTCGGATGGATGTTCGTGGTTCTGCTTGCAATAAGTCTCATACTCTACAACGTTTATTTCATCGATGCAATACTGTCATTTGTTCCGACGGTATTCGTTATATATCAGACCGCAGGCGAATACCTTACGCTTGCACCTGCGCTCTTTACCACTCTTGCCGTTATCTGCAGTATAACACATCTTGCTCTTATGGTATTTGAAAACAATCTCTCCCGCAAAGAGCAGGCGTTGCAAAGACCTCTGCCTCGCCAAAATGTATAATAACTATTAAAAATCAAAAAGCTTTCTCGGCAGCGATAAGCTGTCCGAGAAAGCTCCCTTAAAAAACGCTGTGTATGAAATTCAGGCTGAATAAACCGGCGTTGATACCGTAAAATTTCCTCACAAAAAGTCCTTTGGCGCTACCCGATGTTTTGACTCGGCACGTAGCGAAGCGGAGTTGTTCTTTGAAAGAAAGGCAGCGAGGAAATAATATAAAAGCTGACTGAAAACCAAACACAAACTAACTTGTTGTGCCGATCATTCGGAGTCTCCATCAAGGAAAATAACTATCTTTCTGTTATTTTCCGAGCCGATGGAGTTAGTTGAAACGCCCGGGATATTCTGTATTTCGGAGTGGATGATCCTTCTCTCATAAGGGTTCATCGGCTCAAGCATCACGCTCTTCTTGTACTTTTGAACCTTTGCCGCCATTCTTCTTGCGAGGGCGCGAAGAGTTTCCTCTCTCTTTGCACGGTAGCCCTCAACGTCAACAGTAATCCTTACATATTCGTCTTTCTTACCGTCAACCCTCTTATTAGCCGCAAGACTTGCCAGATACTGAAGCGAATCAAGTGTCTCACCGTGGTGTCCGATGAGAATAGCTGCGCTTTCTCCGCTGACAGTGATCCTCTTCTCGCCTGCTTCACCGTCGGTCATTGCAACGTCGGCGTCAATATTCATATTTTCAAGAAGCTTTTGAATAAAATCAAGTGCGTTAGCCTCACCGCCGACGGTATAGCTTGCGCTGATCTTTGCATCAGTAGCACCTATTCCGAGAAAGCCTTTTCTTGCTTCTTCGAGAACAGTGTACTCAATTTTGTCCTCAGAAGGCGCACCGAGCTCGACAACAGCCTTTGCAACTGCCTCTTCAACGCTTTTTGCGCTCACAATTATCTCTTTTTTCACTTTACCTTCTCCATTTAATTACTCTGCGGAACTATCGTCCGCATTTTTATTTTCACTGTCTGTGTCTGTCTTTCTGTCATCCTTCTTTATGGGCGCTGCAGAAAACAGTCCGGACTTTTTGGCAGCTTTTGCCTTATCTGCCTTATCGGCAGCTTCCTGAGCCTCAAGTGCTTCTCTGTGCTTAACAGCCGCCTCACGGGTATCCTCGAAATCCTCATCGTCTATGTGGTGCAAGGAACGAACCACACGTCCCGATTTTTCAACGCGAGTGCTTTTATCGGCGCGTGCGTTGATTTCTTTTTCAGCCGCTTTGTAATCCTCTTCGGTAAACTTGGGGATAGGCATAGCAAGACAAAGCACGAGTTTGCTGACAACGCCGAGCAAGCTTTTGAATATCCAGTAAACGCCGAGTGCCGCGGGAACGCCGAACGAGATGAACACGCTGAACAGGGGCATTACGATGTCCATTACCTTGTTGGAGCATCCCATCTGTGCCTGCTGTGCGTTATCCATGGGCTGATAGGATAATTTTCTCGTCATCTTCATGCTGAAGAAATAAGAAATGAAGGTGATCACGGGGATCGCGATTACAAGCCAAAGCGCAGGATTTTTGAAGGATTCAAGGTTCATGCAGTCGCTCGGAAGGACGGATAGATCCAGTGCACCGCCAAATGCCTTTAGATTTGGCATATTATCGAACACTTCCTGTGTGAATCCCTCAACGTGTGCAAAAGCAGAGTATCCCTTTGCTTCTATCTGTCCGAGCATCGCCATCGTTCCTCTGGTCGTATTTCCGCCGAGAATGTCGGTGATCTGAGATATAGCCGCATCGCTAAGGCCGCATATATACTTCAGCGGGTTGATAACAATGTTATACATTGCTATGAGAAGCGGGAACTGAATCAGAAGCGGCAAACAACCTCCCATGGGATTATAGCCCTCCTTCTGATAGAGCTCCTGTATCTCCATAGTCATCTTTTGCTGTGTGGGTTTGTCGTCTCTGCCCGCATATTTCTTGCGTATCGCCATTTCCTTGGGGCGAAGACGAGCCTGCTTGATAGAATTTTTCTGCTGTCTGATACCGAAGATCAGTGTCATTATGATTTCAATAAATATCGAGAAAAGCAATATCGCGAGGATATAGCTGTTTGAGCAAATATTACTGAAAAGCTTCAACACCCAACCTATCGGAATGTTTATAAAATCCATTTATTATTCTCCCCTCTTTTTTTCGGAGCTGTCATTGTTGATTTTGTTCATTTTCGGCGTCCTCATTATCCTTTTGATATTTCGGTATTCTCTTGGGTCTTTTTTTCTCGGGGACGGGATCGTATCCGCCTGCCGAATACGGATTACAGCGAAGGACCCGCCGCACCGCAAGCCAAGAGCCTACGAAAAAGCCACGTTTACTAAACGCTTCAAGAGCGTAGGCAGAGCACGTAGGTGTGAACCTGCATGTAGGATTTCGTTTCAAGGGCGACAAAAATTTTTGATAAAAGCGAATCAGCCAAATGCAAACATGCTTCATATATTTTACTTTTTCGCCGCGTTTGCGGCAAACATATCAAGAGAGCGGAAAGCAAATTCGAGCTCACGTGCAATATCGGTGCTCTTTTTATCTACCGCCGCAACGCGCGCGCTTATAACAACAAGAAATCCATTTTTAAGATTCGAACGATGAACGTCATATGCCGCACGGATTATCCGCTTGACTCGGTTGCGTACAACGGCACCGCCTACCTTCTTGGATACCGAAATTCCCAGGCGATTGACCTGCTTCTTTTCGGGATTGGCACGGGCAAGACGCTCTGCGGCATAGTCCTTGAGAATGTACACCGCGACGTATTTTCCCACGTAGCTCTTTCCTTTTCGGAAGGTCTTACTGTATAGATGGTTTTCTTTTATTGCTATATTTTTCATGCTACCCGCTTCTCTTTCTCGACCCACATATCAAAAACCCCGATGTGCGCAAAAAACAGTGATCTGTCTTTGAGGACACCGGCGTTTTCTATGTGTCAGGCTATCGAACAATAGTTTGACTGATTAGTAGGTCAATCTTTTTCTGCCTTTAGCGCGTCTTCTCTTAAGTACGTTTCTGCCGTCAGCAGTTGCCATTCTCTTTCTGAAGCCGTGCTCTTTCTTTCTCTGACGCTTTTTGGGTTGATAAGTTCTGAGCATTTTTCTGCACCTCCTTAAATTTGTCTTTATTCCGGATTGTGAGATATCCGGAACTTTTCCGGAAGCGTGTTGCTATACAGCCAAAATAACGCTTTTACACAATGACATCTTATATTTAACCATATTTCTTTCGATTTGTCAAGATGTTTTTGCAATTTTTTCATCTTTTCTTTTAATTTTGCCTTTTTCATAAATAATTATTGCGAATATCGTTTTTTTGTGATAAAATATATATATCAAATTGCAGGGGCATCTGTCATGGACATAATGAAAGAAGATATTTTTCGCAAACAACTTAAAACCGGACTTTCGGGGGGATACCTTTTCTTTGGAGAGGAGGACTACCTCAAGGGCTTTTCGATCCGTGCGGCACGTGAAGCAATATGCACCGACGAGACCTTTGCTGTCTTTAACGACGTGTCCATCGCTCCGATAGATTATACGCCGTCTGCACTGCTCAATGCACTTATGCCGCTGCCGATGATGTCGGACAAAAAAATAATCACGCTGAGCGGTCTTGCCGTATCTGACATGAAACGCGGAGAGATAGATGACCTGTGCGATGTGCTTTCAACTCTTCCCGATTACGACTACAACGTGCTCATTATTTCGGTACCTTCGGGTCTTATCGACGAAGGAAACCTTCCAAAGCGTCCGTCCGCTATACTGACCGAGCTTTCAAAATATCTGACTCCCGTAAAATTTGATTCGGTAACAGGCTCGCGCCTTGTAAGCTGGGTAGGCAAGCATTTTTCGCACCACGGCGTCAGTGCCTCGCCCGAGATATGCTCTTTGCTTATAGAAAAATGCGGTAAATCGATGTTCACCCTTGCGTCCGAGACCGAAAAGCTCTCATACTACGTTCTTCAGAACGGCAGGAGCACGGTAAGTACAGAAGACATTGAAAAGGTTGCGATATCGGTCATAGATTCGGATGCTTACGCGCTTGCAAATGCCATACTCGACGGCAAATACGCCGCCGCCATGGATGCTTTGAACGTTATGAAATTTCGCCGTGTTGAGCCCATTATGATCCTCTCCGAGGTATCTCGCGTGATCTGCGACCTCGTTTCGGTAAGATCTCTTCAAAGCGAGGGTGCATCGGTGTCCGAAATATCCTCTCTTCTCAAAATGAATGAGTATAAAGCAAGGCTTTACGCGAGCGCGGCATCAGGCAGAAGTGCTGAGCGGCTTAAGAACACGCTTCTTCTTTGCTCCGAAGCCGACCTTGCCATCAAGCTATCACCACAAGGATATACTGCGATTGAACGCTTGATATGTACCCTTTGAAAGAAACGGCACACCGTCAATAAGCGATGTGCCGTTTCTTTTTTGTATAACGATTAACAGAACGAAATATCGTTCGCTATCTTATAAAGCTCCTCGATCTCTGCACGGCGCTTATCGCATATAGCCTTCATGGCCGCAAGCTCTTCTTCGTTATATTTGTCAAGATCTCCGTCCTTGAGCTTATTCTTATACATACGGTCGGTGGTAAGCGCAAACACGATATCCATGGGAAGGTATTTTCCATCCTCCTCGATAACCACAAGGTTGCTCTTTCCCTCAACTATAAGTTCAACCGCTTTAACGCCCATTCTCGATGCGGTAAGTCTGTCGCGAAGCGACGGATGTCCGCCTCTTACCATGTGCGCAAGGCGCGCAAATCTTGTTTCAACTCCCGTCTCTTCCTCACACTTGTTTCTGAAATACTCACCGTAAGGCACCTTGGTTCCGTCTTCTTCTATGTGGAAAACACCCTCGCTTACCACAACGAGCATACCTCTCTTGCCCTTCTCTCTCGCCATCTTTATTCTCTCAAGAGCCGCTTTTTCGTCGAAGGGGATCTCGGGGATTGCCACAGCGACAGCACCCGAAGCAATAGCCGTCATCAGTGCGATCTGTCCGCAGTCTCTGCCCATGACCTCAACGACATTGCAACGTGCGTGAGACTCACAGGTATCGGCGAACTTATCCAGAGCCTCAACAACTGTATTCATAGCGGTGTCAAAGCCTACCGTGTAATCGGTAGCGGTAATGTCATTATCTATCGTTCCCGTAACACCTATGGAGGGTATTCCGTGGAGAGAAAGATCGGTAGCGCCCCTGAAGGTACCGTCGCCTCCGATTGCAATGATGGCACCTATATTATGTTTTTTGCAGGTATTGATAGCCTTCTGCATACCTGCCTCGGTCTTGAATTCAAGGCATCTGTCGGAGTAGATCTTCGTTCCGCCGAGTTCTACGATTTTGTCAACAAATTCCGACGTAAGGGGAACTATTTTGTCATCAATAAGACCTCTGTAGCCGCCGAGAATTCCGACAACCTCCAGTCCCTGCTCAATAGCCTTATACGTTATGGCTCTTATCGCCGCGTTCATGCCGGGAGCATCACCGCCCGAGGTAAGTACGCCTATCTTTTTTATTTCTTTCTTCTGTTCCATGTTTTTGCCTTTCCGCGAGTAGTTTCATCGCAGGATATTATTGTTAATATTGTATCAAAAATTGCTATATGATATTTTAATACATATTTGCGAAAAAATCAATAGGTATATTAAAAAAAATGCAAAATCGCTCAAATATTTCTTAATATTTGCCGATTATATGCTTAAGCACCATATCATACGCGTTGGTTGCGCTTACGATACGTATGAACTCACGGCTCCGTTTTTCTGAAAGCGAAAGCTTTCTGAACGACTCTCCCTCTGCCGTCGACATGCCGAGAAACACAGTACCGACCGGAGTCTCTTCGCTTCCGCCTCCCGGACCCGCAATACCCGTTGCGGATATACCGATATCGCTTCCCGTGCGTTCACGCACTCCCTTTGCCATTTCCATGGCGGTCTGCTTTGATACCGCACCGAACTTCGCAAGCGTTTGCGCATTGACACCGAGTAGCTTTTGCTTTACCTCATTCGTATACGTAACGCATCCACCGAGGAAAACGTCGGAACAGCCGGCAATATCGGTGATACGCTTTGCTATAAGTCCGCCCGTACAGGACTCAGCCGCAGAGAGGGTCAACCCCGTCTCATGAAGCTTATCTACCAGTACCTTCTCCATCGATTCGGCATCTATACCGTAAACAAATTTGCCTACTTCACTCTCAAGTATCTCGCTGACTACTCGGTCGCACATCTCCGCCGCCGTCAATTCGTTTTCTGCTTTGGCAGTAACGCGAAGCCGAACTTCTCCCTCCTTGCAGTAAGGAGCGACCGTGGGATTTTCGGATTCGACGAGCAGCCTGTCGAGCTTCTGTGCTACTGCCGACTCTCCCATACCGAAAATATTTACGTTTCTGCTGATTATTGCCTCGTCGCTCTGCGAGCGCAGATATGGTATTACCTCCTCGCGGAAAATGGGAATAAGCTCGACGGGAGGACCCGGAAGCATAATGACCGTCTTTCCTTTTTGGCTCACCGCCACCGCGGGTGCCGTGCCGTATCTGTTTGGCAGTACCTTCGCCCCTCGCGGTATCATTGCCTGCTTTGCATTGTTTTCGCTCATTACCCTGCCCGTCTTGGCAAAGTACGAACGTATCTCTTCGAGGCAGTCCGCGTGCATCTCAAGAGGAAGTCCGAAATACTCTGCAACCGTTTCCTTCGTGAGGTCGTCCTTCGTCGGGCCGAGTCCTCCGCTCATCAAGACCACATCCGAGCGTCCGAGCGAAAGTGCAAGTGCATCCTTCAGTCGCTCCGGATTGTCCCCGACGACGCTGTGATGATATACCGCAAAGCCGAGCGAAGCAAGCTCGGCAGAAAGAAACGCGGCGTTTGTATTCACTATATCTCCGAGCAAGAGTTCGGTTCCAACGCAGAGTATCTCTGCGATCTTTGTTTTATCGCTCATAATTGCTCCTTTTACGTGCAAGTAAAAATTATTTATTATATTGTACCATAATTTCTCGGTTACATCAGCCACCGTTTAGTGAACTTTTTGTAAACTTTAGCAAAAGTGCCCAAAAAGGCTTTTGAGTGTGATAAAATATAGAAAGCTTAGTGGGAGGTGCTGATATGCCGTGTAATATATGTCCGAGAAAATGCAATATAGACCGGGAAAACGGTGAACACGGATTTTGCGGCGAGAGCAACACGTTTCGTGTGGCAAGAATAGCACCGCACCGTTTTGAAGAACCTCCGATAAGCGGAACCCGCGGCTCGGGCACAGTCTTTTTTTCGGGCTGTTCGCTTCGCTGTGTGTTCTGCCAAAATCGGGATATCAGCCGCCAAGGCGGAGTCGGAGTAGAGATATCCGAAAAAGAGCTTTACGGAAAGATACTTGAACTGCAGGATAGCGGAGTACATAACATAAATCTCGTTACCCCGACGCATTTTGCGAGACAGCTCGTCCCCATGCTTGAACGTTTGCGGGCAAGCGGAGATCTGAAGATACCCGTGGTATACAATTCCTCGGGCTATGAGAGCCCCGAGACGCTCAAGAGCCTTAACGGCCTCGTAGATATCTATATGCCCGATTTCAAGTATTATTCAAACGAGCTTGCCGCCCGTTATTCGTCAGCACCCGACTACAGAGAGACAGCCGCAGCGGCGATTGTCGAAATGCTACGTCAAAGAAGTAAATACCGCTATTTTGACGATGAGCCGTCTATACTTGCAAGCGGAGTGATAGTACGGCATCTTGTCCTTCCCTCACACCGTGCCGACAGTATTGAAGTGCTGAGATTTCTTTCATCGCTTGTCGACCCTCACGATATTCTGCTAAGCCTTATGAGCCAATACACGCCGGATTTTGCAAAGGATACACGATATAAAAATCTGCATCGTCGCATTACGTCCTTCGAATATTCTTCTGTATGCGACGTAGCTGAAGCGCTCGGCTTTGACGGATACGTTCAGTCGAAAAACTCGGCGGTTGCAGATTATACCCCGAGCTTCAAGTAATACTCAAGCTGATAAAAGAAGAAATTCAGTCATTTTGTGCATGGTTTTATTTTTTCTGACACAGACCGTCTCACCCGAACATAGTGCGGATAACGACCTGTGCATAGATCCTGTGCATATAGTCGTTGGGGTGGTTGGAGTTAGAGCCTGCAACGTCCTGATATA
>CAYQEY010000008.1:0-37676 GCA_964416635.1 uncultured Lachnospiraceae bacterium
AATTCTTTATCTTTTCGTCAGATTTTTTTAACCCCAACTATTGACAAAGAGCCTATATAAGCTTATATAAGCATAAAAAAGAAGGCGGAGCTTTCCGCCTTCTTTTTTCGCTTAAGGTTTACTGAGCGTTCTTTCTCATAGCCTCAAAACAAGCACTGCAATATACAGGTCTGTCGTTGGAAGGCTGGAAGATAACCTTAGCTACACCACCGCAATTTGCACAAGTTGTCTCGAAGTATTCGCGCGGAGCTTTTCCTGCGTTCTTCTTGGCATCACGGCAAGCTTTGCAGCTCTTGGGCTTGTTCATAAAGCCTTTTTCCTTGTAGAATTTCTGCTCTCCTGCGGTGAAAACAAATTCGTTTCCGCATTCCTTGCATACCAGAGTTTCATCAACAAACTCTTCCTCTACTGCTGCATTTACTCCGGTCATTGCTACTTCTTCGTTCATGATTTTACCTCACTTTGTAAGTTGGAATTATTTTGCCCTGTGCCGTAGGTCATGACACTCTGCGGTGGGCTATCTGAAAGGTTTACCCTTATCATTCAAATGCTATCCGAGACGGGATCTCAGCTTCTTCCGGATGCGGTATATCGCGTTGTTGACAGATTTTACGTCGGTCCCCAGCTGTTTTGCAATGTCAGCGGCGGACTTTCCCGACATATAGTACTGCCAGACCTCGTATTCGAGATCCGAAAGATTTTTTCTTATGACTGCGTAAAGTGATTCGAGACGTTCCCGTTCGAGCATTCTTGATGAAGGATCATCAGACTCCTGAACTGTGAGCAAGCTTTCCGGAATATCCGCTAAGGGTTCGGCAGTGCGCCGTTTGAGAGAGCGGAGGACTGAGACTAAGGCATTGTAAATGCATATCTTTGCAAAAAGTCCAAACTCAACTTCATTTTGATCCAAGTCATAAGCCAATATAGAATTGTAGAATACAAGAGATGCTTCTTGCTTGAGATCTTCAGAATAAATCGCGAATGCATCATCCGAAGAAAAACGTGCAACAGATGCATCAATGAGTGGTTTGTATTGCCTGAGGAGGGTATCAAAGGCTGACTGATCGCCGTCCCGCACTTTGGATATCAGTGCGCGGACGTCTTCTTTAAAACTTTGATTTTCCATAATATACCGATCCTTCAAGCCATACGTGTGCAATTGAAAATGAGATAACTATCCCAACTGTACCTTACAAGTATCATTATACCATTAAATTGTATAATGTCAAGGGGTTTTGAGAAAAAAATTTTGTAAAAATTCACGAAAATTGTCGTCACAGGGCAATTTAGACAAAGAAAAGTTTTCAATTTGGTCATAAAATACAAAACTGTGCCGAATGGTATGTCGATTATGCTTTGAAAATTGAATTTAAACTCGAATCAATCAAAAAGATAGTTGACGTTTCCTGCCATAAGAGCCACGACACCGCGGTAGATTGTTTCGGGGCGGTCGTAGAAATTATCGCGCATACGCTCTGCGCGGTTTTCAGTATCAACAACAAGGCGCTGAGAAAATATGCACACGCCCTTTTCGGTAAACGTGGCGGTGACTGCATACCTGCCGTCGTCTGTTTTCTCTACCGTGCATTTTGCCACGATCTTGCGCTTTTTGAAATCGAGATATCTGAGTGCCTGCGCGAGCGATTTATCAAGCATGCTTGAGAGCAGATCGCTCTTAAGTTCACGCGCAACTATGCGCCCGCGGTCGGTTATAAGATACATCTCCTTGCCGTCCTCTTCAAATTTATCTATGAGATGCATATCGATCATTTCGTTAAATGCTTCCGCAAAATCGAGATACATGACGTAGTCGGTTTGCATAACTATGTCATTGATGGTTATAAAATCAAGCGGATAATTTATATTTTCAAGCAGATAGAGAACGAATATCTTTACGTTTCTCATGCTTCCGATCGGAGAACTCATAGAAACTTCCTTTCAAAGTGGTAATGAATTATTTTTTACGGTAATATTTTATCATATTTCAAAAAAATTTTCAATAAGTATTTGTAATTATTAAAAAAATATGATATAATAAGTGCATTAACCCCAACAGGAAGGAAAAAACTATGATCTCAATTGCATTACTCGGATTTGGATGTGTCGGAAGCGGTACCGCAGAGGTGCTTACCGAAAACAAAAAACTTATTGAAAGCCGTCTTGGCTGTGAATATCAAATAAAATATATTCTTGACCTGCGTGATTTTCCCGACAGTCAATTCGGAAATCTTGTAGTGCATGATTTTAATACCGTACTTAATGATCCTGAGGTCAGTGTGGTCGCCGAGATGATGGGCGGCTCGCACCCCGCGTACGAGTTTACCAAGGCGTGCCTTGAGGCGGGTAAGAGTGTCGTTACTTCAAACAAAGAGGTAGTTGCGAAATTCGGCGTTGAGCTCTGTGAGATTGCAAGTGCTAACTGCGCGAGATATATGTTTGAGGCGAGCGTCGGCGGAGGTATTCCGATCATACGTCCAATGATGACCGACCTTGCGTCTAACAAAATAAATAAGATAAACGGTATTCTCAATGGAACTACCAATTTTATACTAACTGCTATGCGCAACTTGGGCAAGAGCTTTGACGAAGCACTCAAAGAGGCACAGAAACTGGGATATGCAGAGGCAAATCCCGCGGCTGATGTTGAGGGAACCGATGCTGCGCGAAAGACGGTAATACTCGGCGCGATAGCGACGGGAAAGCTGCTTTCCCCGGACAATATATACAGAGAAGGAATTACGAGTATTTCGCTTGACGACGTTGAGCTTGCACAGAACCTCGGATATTCGATCAAACTCATCGGACACACAGAAGAAAAGGACGGAAAATTGCTTGCTTTTGTTTCCCCCATGGCGGTTCCCGAGTCCAATCCGCTCTCAAGGATCGACGACGTATTTAACGGTATCCTGGTTAACGCAAATATGGTCGGAGAAGTCATGTTTTACGGTCCCGGTGCGGGCAAGCTTCCGACTGCGAGCGCAGTTGTTGCGGATATCGTCGATATCATTTCAAAACGCGACGTTCCGCCGACACCGATCGGCTGGGTAGACGCCAAGGCAGACGATATTGCAGATTTTGACGGATATACCTGCCGCAGACTTGTTATCGTTGAGGGAGAGTGTGATAACGCGCTTGCAACGATCAACGGAAAATCGGCGTACTTTACCGATCCAATCACCGAGGCAGAGGCAAGAAACATAAAGGCAAAGTCTGTTTACAGAGTTCTTTGATAACTCGGAGCTTATCATATTTTCTTAAAATAAATGAAACGGAGAATCCTGTTTCTGACATTAATACCTCTTTATATTGTACAGACGTTATGAAGATCAATTTTTAAAAGTAAGCTTTCCCGGACGGCTTTGTCGGTCGGGAAAGCTTTTTTAAAGCCCCGCACATATACAAAAACGGGGACGGAGAATGTTTTCCGTCCCATTTGATGATATTTTTAAATTATTTTGCAGCTGCGATCGCATCCTCAACAAGCTTCTTTGCATGAACAATATCTTCTGTCTGTTGGTCGCCCGAAATCTCACGTTCGATGGTGAAAGGACCATCGTAGCCGTATTCCGTGATAAGCTTTGCCACGACCGCAGGGATGTTTGCCTTTCCGTCACCTGCGCGGCACTCTTTACCGAGGTACATTCCGTTAGTGGGGAAGAAGCCGTCCTTGATGTGGGTATCCATAACGTACTTTCCGAACACGTCGAGAGCGTCCACGGGGTTTCCTTTGCCGTAAAGTATTACGTTTGCGGTGTCGAGATTGATACCGACGTTATCCATTCCGATCGCCTCTATCGTGCGCAGAAGAGTGACCGGTGTCTCCTGACCCGTCTCAAAAAGGAAGAACTGTCCCTTTTTCTTCAAATATGAGCAGAGATTTCTGAGCGCAACTACCAGACCGTTGAATTCGGGATAGTTGGGTGTTTCGGGTATGAATCCGACGTGTGTAGCTATCTGCTTTACGCCGATCTTTTCGGCAAAATCGGATGCTCGTTTGAGCTCGTTGAGACGGATATGTCTGTAAGCGATGGGGACCAGCCCTATGGTATCGGGACCCGCGGTGAAATTCCACTCGCAAGGACCGCTGTAGCCCGCCCAAAGCGAGGAAATCACTACGCCTGTCTGCTCAATAGCATTTTTTACATTTTCAACCTGTCGGTCGTCCGTAAAGATGTCTGTGTTCCATATGCAAAGCTGACAGCTGTTGATGTTAAGCTCTCGGCATTTGCTGAATTTTTGGGCGAGGTCAACGCCCACGTCGTAATTTACCATCGTTCCTATACTGTTGCTCATTTCAATCCTCCATTCATAGATTCATATACTTGAAATTCTCGAAAATCTGTGGTACAATATGTAATATCATAGTGCCGAAACGATAGCCGCGGTATCCTTTGCGATAACAAGCTCTTCGTTTGTGGGGAGAACGTATACCGCTACCTTGGAGCCGTCCTTGGATATCCTGGTGTTCTCGGAAACGTGAGGAGCGGCGTCGTTAGCTTCATTATCGAACTCGATTCCGAGGTATTCCATATTCGAGCAAACGAGCTCTCGGAGGTGAGGATTGTTTTCACCGATACCTGCAGTGAATACAACGGCGTCAAGACCGTTCATAATGGCTGCATAGGAGCCTATGTATTTTTTGATCTCGTGTGTAAGGATGTTGACTGCGAGGTTAGCTCTCTCATAGTTGGGGTTTGAGGGTCCGTCTGCAATAGCGTCTTCGAGGTCGCGTGAGTCAGAGGAAAAGCCCGAAATTCCGAGGAAGCCGGACTTCTTGTTCATGATGTTGTCCATTGCCTTGGTATCAAGACCTTCAGCTTCCATGAGGTATGTTACGATAGCTGGGTCAATGTCTCCGCAACGTGTTCCCATTTCAACACCTGCGAGAGGAGTGAAGCCCATGGATGTATCCATGACCTTTCCGCCCTTTACTGCCGAGATAGAGGAACCGTTACCGATATGGCAGGTTACGATCTTTGTATCCTCAAGCGGCTTGTCAAGGATCTTTGCCATCTCTGCGCTTACAAAGCGGTGAGAGGTTCCGTGAGCACCGTAGCGGCGGATGCCGTATTTTTCATAATACTCGTAGGGGAGAGCATACATATAAGCTTCGGGAGCCATGGTCTGATGAAATGCTGTATCAAATACAAGGACCTGGGGCTTGTCGGGCATTGTCTCAAGACAACCTTTGATTCCCATGAGGTGAGCAACCGTGTGCAGGGGCGCAAATGCCTTGCAGAGCTCGAGCTTTGCAAGTACTTCTTCGGTCATAAGAATAGAGCTTGAGAAATAAGCGCCGCCGTGGACTACTCGGTGTCCTATAGCCTGGATCTCGTTCATGTCGGCTATGCATCCGATCTCCTTATCCGTGAGAGCATCAACGACAAGCTTCATAGCATCGGCGTGATCCTTCATGGGAGCTTCCTTTACTACCTTGATTCCCTTAAGCAGCTGCTTGTGAGTGATGCTTGCGCCATCTCCGCCGATTCTTTCGCAAATACCCTTTGCGGATACTACGTCTGTTTCCGAATCGATAAGCTGGTACTTAAGTGAGCTTGATCCTGCATTTACAACAAGAATATTCATTGGTTAAAATCCTCCGTAGAATAAATAATTTTCATCTAAAATTATACTACATCTTTGGAAATTTTTCAATAGCATTTTCAAGATTATTTAATAAATTTAGCAAAGGAACGAATATAATGGGCGATTTTGGAATTATTTGCGAATTTAATCCGTTTCACAACGGGCACGCACACCTCTTCGAGGAGGCAAGAGTGCGCGGAGCAGAACGTATAGTCTGCGTTATGAGCGGAAATGCCGTACAGCGCGGAGAGCTTGCGATATTTGACAAATACACACGGGCCGAGGCTGCGCTCGAATGCGGTGCAGATCTTGTGCTCGAGCTTCCGTTTCCGTGGTGTTCTGCGAGCGCAGAGTATTTTTCTCGTGCGGGAATTTACATTTTGTCAGGCTTTTGCGACAACGTGATCTTCGGCTCGGAATGCGGAGATATTTCTCGTTTGCGCAGGGCGGCAGAGCTCGCGGGCTCAGGGGATTTCCGCGCCGAATATAATCGCAGGACAGGATGCGGAGAGCGCTCTGCCGAGGTGTATTTTGATATGCTGAAGAGCTCGGATATCGGTGGGTTTTCGTCAAACGACCTGCTCGGGATAGAATATATCAGAGCGGCAATGTCGATAGAAAGTAATATTGAATTTCATACTCTTGCAAGGATGGGAGCATCCTATAACGATACCAAGCTTACCGACGGTAAATATCCCTCGGCAACTGCACTGCGCAGGCTTTGGCAGGAGGGGGGGTTCGAGGACGGTAAAAGATATATTCCCGCTGCGGCTTACGAGCGTTTTTCAAGAGCCTATTTTGACGGAGAGATGACCGACACGTATCAGCTGTCGCGCGCGATTCTCATGTATTTCAGGCTCGCCGACGCGGGAACGCTCGAAAAATTTGCCGAGGCAGAGGGAGGCATTGCCAACCGTATCTGTTCTATTGCTCACGAGTGTACGAGCCTTGAGGAAATGTCAAAGAAGCTTTCAACAAAGCGATATACCGACGCCAAGCTGCGCCGTGCCATGCTTTTCTCGCTGTGCGGAATTGACAGAAAACTGCTTTCGGAGTATCCCGAATACACCTCTGTGCTTGCGGCAAACGATAAGGGCAGAGAGATACTTGCAAATGCTCGTAAAACGTCGGGTATAAGGGTGGTCACAAAGCCTTCGGATGCGCCGAGCGATAGCGGTCAATATGCGGCGCAAAGAAAGCTTGACGCCATATTCACGCTTGCAAAGATGCAGCCGAGCGACAGCGGCGAGTACATCAAGAAGAGCGCGTACATCGGTTAGAGCTCATATTTTAATACAGACAAAAAATGTGTTGACTTTTTCTTGCTTGCGTGTTATACTATATAAGATGAGATAATATCATGAGGAAGGGAGATATGGATATGGCAGAGGAAACGAGAGATATTGTCAGCGGAAAATACCTTGAATATAAGGGTTTGCCGTTGGTGAGAGAAGGAGATACGATATGCTACGGAGATATGGAAGGAAAGTGCATACTTATCCTTGAAATAATGTCCTATAAAAATGAGGGCGGAAAGGATCTTCCCGATAATATCATAATTCAGGTCGTGGACCCCAAAAATCCGGGAAAGATATTCCGTCAGGGAACCAAGCAGGGGCTTTTCGAGGCGTTCAATCTCGGACTCGTATGGTTCGAACACGAGATGAAGAAGTAAATAAAAGGAAATATGCGGATCTGAAAAAGGAATAAAGCTTACGGTTAGAGAGAAACGGAGAATTGATTTTCTCCGTTTTTTCATATACAGCTTTATCTCATAAATCAACCGCTCGCCGACGGCGTTCTTCCACTCATTCCAAAGTTAATTACAGTATCCTGTGAAGTGTTGAAATATCCTCGACGTATATAACGGAGAGGCAAACAATTAAATGTTGAGCGGGATACATAACAAAATTCGTAATTTTGTGCAGATTTTTATTTTAATATTTTTTATTCCTTGACAATTATACTTCGAAAATGTTATACTAATACCGGAGTTTGCGCGATATCGCACATAAGTATGCTCCGCGGAGGCAAAATGAAAAAACTGCTTGTTATTGACGGAAACAGTATATTAAACAGAGCTTTTTACGCTATAAGACTGCTGACCAACAAAAACGGTCTTTATACCAACGCTATATACGGAATGGCGACGATAGTCGAGCGCCATATCGAAAATCTTGCTCCCGATTATTGCGCGGTCGCGTTCGACCTTAAAGCACCGACATTCCGACATAAGATGTATGACGGATACAAAGCGCAAAGAAAGGGAATGCCCGAGGAGCTTGCAGTCCAGCTTCCGTACGCCAAAAAATGTATGGCTGATATGGGATGCAGGGTGATCTCTCTTGAGGGCTATGAGGCGGACGATATTCTCGGAACGCTTGCATTACGTGCCGAGAAGGAAAATATTCAGGTTTATATACTGACGGGAGACCGCGACTCGCTTCAACTTATTACCGATACGACGCGTGTTTTGCTTGCCAAGACCAAGGAAACGCTCGATACCGGCAGGACTGAGTTTAAGGAGACGTATGGGATCGAGCCCGAGCAATTCGTTGACGTCAAGGCTCTTATGGGCGACAGCTCCGACAATATTCCTGGAGTTGCGGGTATAGGCGAGAAGACAGCACTGAAGCTTATCTCGGAGTTCGGAAGCCTTGATTCTCTTTATGAAAAGCTGGAGGAGTCAGAGCTTTCGCAATCGGTAAAGGCGAAGCTTGAGTCCGGTCGCGATATGGCGTATCTGTCTCAAACGCTTGCGCGCATAGATTGCGAGGCACCGATCGATCTGTCACTTGAGGATTGCGAATATACCGGAATGAACAAAACAGAGCTCTATCGGCTTTTCGTTGAGCTTGATTTTCTTGCGCTTATCAAGAAATTCGGACTTGAGGATGCAGACGCTCACGAGGGAAGTTCGAGATCCGGTACGGGCGAGCGTGCCGAAATCGTCAGCGCACCTTTTGAAGAACTTTTGAATTCCGTCGACCGAAAGCGCGTTACTGTCAGCCTTTCGGGCGAAGGCAAGGCCGTGCTGTTTGACGGCGAGAAGAGATATGTTTGCAGGGATATTAACGAGCTCGGATCGCTTTTGAAAAGGGCAAGTGTTGCCTGCCATGATTCCAAAAAGCTTTATAAGCTGTTGATGGAAAACGATATCGAGGTCGGCATTGTTGCTTTTGATACGATGCTTGCAGCTTATGTTATAGATTCAACGCAGGGTGATTTTTCATTGCCGAAGCTTGCACTTTCCTACCTCGGCAGAACGCTTGACGAAAGCTACACAGAGGAAATGGCTGTCTTCGATTTGTGGTCCGTGCTCGACTCCAAAATAGATGAAATAAGCAGCCGTTCGCTGCTTTGCGATATCGAGCTTCCCCTTGCAAAGATCCTTGCAGAGATGGAGATGGTCGGATTCCGCATCGACGTTGAGGGTATCAGCGAATACGGCGAAACTCTTTCAAAAATGGCAGATGAGCTGAAGCAGAGAATATACACTTATGCGGGAGAGGAGTTTAATATCGGCTCTCCAAAGCAGCTCGGCGAGGTGCTTTTTGAAAAGATGATGCTCCCACCCCCGAAAAAGACAAAGACCGGATACGCTACCGATGCCGAAACCCTGCAAAAGCTTTCGGCGTATCACCCGATAATAGAGGAGATACTCGACTACAGACAGGTCACAAAGCTTAAGTCCACCTATGCGGATGGGCTTGCAAGAGCGGCTGACAACGAGGGAAGAGTGCACAGCATATTCAATCAGACCGGAACAGCTACCGGAAGACTTTCGTCGTCCGAGCCTAATCTGCAAAATATTCCCGTGAGAACCGAGCTTGGACGCATATTCAGAAAATATTTTGTTCCGAAGAACGACGATTACGTCCTTATCGATGCAGATTACTCGCAGATAGAGCTTCGCATACTCGCGCATATTTCTAACGACAAGGCAATGATAGATGCTTTTTTGTCCGGCGAGGATATCCATACAATGACGGCGTCGCGCGTATTCGGTATTCCGGCAGATGCAGTAACACCCGAGCTTCGCAAGCGAGCAAAGGCTGTGAATTTCGGTATACTTTACGGAATAGGTGAATTTTCGCTCTCTGAGGATCTCGGCATATCGCGCGTTCAGGCAAGGAAATATATCGAGAGCTATCTGGCAGGCTTTCCGAGCATCTCCTCGTATCTTGACGGCATCAAAGAGCAGGCGAGGCGCGATGGCTATGTGACCACCATGTTCGGCAGAAAGAGACGTATTGCAGAGCTTTCGTCCTCAAACAAAAATCTTCAGCACTTCGGCGAGAGAGTCGCCATGAACAGCCCTATCCAGGGAAGTGCGGCGGATATCATAAAAATAGCCATGATACGCGTGAGCGACGAGCTTGAGGCGAGCGGTATAGATGCAAGACTTATACTTCAGGTTCATGACGAGCTTTTGCTCGAGGCTCATAAGAACTGCGCAGAGCAGGCGTACGAAATACTCGTCAGATGTATGGAGCAGAGTACGAAGCTGAGCGTTCCGCTCGATGTCGACGCGCATATCGGAAAAACATGGTTTGATGCTAAATAATTTAAGAAATATTTACAATTTCAAATTATTTACAGATAATGTAAAAAAACAGAGTGTGTTGCTCGCGGTATGTTAAAAAATCGCTAATTTACAGAACAATTTGACGAAAAACTATAGACATTTCGGATGTTTTATAGTATAATGTATTGTATGCTGTGAAGTAGTTGACTTTGCGGTGCCTACATCGGTATTCTGTGCAAGAAAGGTTGAAAGAAGATGAAGATTCGCAAAATAAAGGAACTTCTCGGGGCAGAGGTGCTCTCGGGTGAAGATCTGATCGACGGCGAGGTAAACTCGGCGTGCGGCTGTGATATGATGAGCGACGTTTTGGCGTTTGTTAAGGATCAGGCGGTACTCCTCACGGGTCTTTGCAATCCTCAGGTAGTGCGTACCGCTACTATGATGGACATGAGATGCATAGTATTTGTAAGAGGAAAAATGCCTTCGGAGGATATAATAGAGCTTGCAAAGGATTCGGGGATCGTAGTTCTTGCAACCGATATGAGAATGTACAGTGCTTGCGGTATACTTTATCAAAACGGACTTTGCGGAGGTGAGTGCTCAAAATGACCGAGAAGGTAAATTTTCACTTCGATATAGACGGTGATAACTTTACGTCGGCAGGCGAGGCATCAGTAAAGATCAAAAAGCTTTTGCGTGAAATGGGATTTTCTCCCGACACTATACGGCGTGTTTCGGTTGCGATGTACGAGGGCGAGATCAATATGGTCATCCACGCCGACGGCGGAAGCGCGGACGTTGAGGTATACAGCGACAGGATAGAGATAATTCTTGCCGACAAAGGACCGGGTATTCCGAATATCGATCTTGCAATGCAGGAGGGATATTCTACCGCCCCGGATAATATACGCTCGCTCGGCTTCGGAGCGGGAATGGGTCTGCCTAATATGAAAAGATACACCGATCAAATGAAAATAGAATCTGCAGTAGGAGAGGGAACTACCATATATATGACGGTCAAGATCTGATGCAGGGAAAGGTTAGAAATGTTAAACATCAAACATTCCGTTACCCTTGAGCTATCTAAATGTAAAGGCTGTACCAACTGTATAAAGAGATGTCCCACGGAGGCCATACGCGTCCGCGACGGACATGCAATAATAAAAGAAGATAAGTGCATAGATTGCGGAGAATGCATAAGGCTTTGTCCGTATCAGGCAAAAAAGGCTACTTACGATAAGCTCGAAGATTTTTCGGACTATAAGTATAAGATAGCTCTGCCTGCCCCCGCGTTCTACGGTCAGTTCAATGACCTTGATGATGTTGATTACATTCTGACCGCTCTGCTCGAATGCGGTTTCGACGCGGTATACGAAGTATCAAAGGCGGCCGAGATAATAACAGAGCATACGCGAAGATATATGAAAAAAGAAGAACTTCCGAGACCTGTTATCAGTTCGGCGTGTCCGGCGATCGTCAGACTTATCAGCCTGAGGTTCCCCTGTCTGGTTGACAATCTTCTTCCGATAATGCCGCCTATAGAATATGCGGCAAGACACGCAAGGCGAGAGGCGCTTGTTTTACACCCGGAGCTTACCGATGAGGACATATGCGTTCTCTTCATCTCGCCTTGCCCCGCAAAAATAAGCTATATCAAAAATCCCATCGGAGTTGAAAAAAGTGCCGTCACCGGAGGGCTTTCGGTCAGTGACCTTTATTTCAAGGTAAGATCGAAGCGCAAGGAGATCGATATACCAAAGTCGCTTTCGAGCACGGGTATCATAGGTCTCAATTGGGCGGGATCGGGCGGAGAGGCTACATCACTGCTATCGGATCACTACCTTGCGGCGGACGGGATCGAGAACTGCATCAAGGTTCTTGACGAGATCGAAAACGGTACGTTCGGCGACCTTGAGTTCGTGGAGCTCAACGCCTGTATAGGCGGATGCGTCGGCGGAACACTCAACGTGGAAAATCCGTTTATCGCAAAGGCGAGATTGCGCTCCATGAGAAAATATCTTCCCGTGTCGGGCAATCATATAACCGAGGCGGAGGCGCTGTCGCGGGATATCTTCTATGATACCGAGATAGCAAACAATACCGCCGATATGCTTTCAGAGGACAGAATGACGGCAATAGCCAAGATGTCCGAGATAGAGAACATATACAGAGGTCTGCCGCATCTTGACTGCGGCTCCTGCGGAGCTCCGAACTGCCACGCGCTTGCCGAGGATATCGTCAAGAATGATGCAACCCCCGGCGACTGTCTCATTCAGCTCAGAGAGAGACAAAAGAACAACTGATAAACGAAAACAATGCGGAGGTAGGTATGACTGTAAGCGAACTTGCAAAGCACCCCGATTTTACGGAGATATGCGTACCCGATGGATCAAGAGAGATTTGCGGCGGGTATGCCGGGGATCTGCTCAGCTGGGTTATGGGACGCGCATCTGCAGGCGACGCATGGGTGACGATAATGTCAAACGTCAATATCGTAGCCGTCAGCACGCTTGCGGATCCCGCCTGTATCGTGCTTTCCGAGGGCGTCAAGCCCGATAGCGAAACGCTTGCGCGTGCAAAGGAGCAGGGAATAAACATTCTCTCAACAACGCTTGATACTTTTGACGCTTGCGCACGTATCGCATCGCTGATATGACCGAGTATTTCTACGACCTGCATATACATTCGGCTCTCTCACCCTGTGCCGATAATGATATGACACCGAATAATATTGCGGGAATGGCGGCAATAAAGGGACTTTCTGTACTTGCGCTGACCGACCACAATTCAGCAAAAAACTGTCCTGCCTTTTTTGAGGCATGCAGGCGGCAGGGAATTATTGCAATAGCGGGAATGGAGCTTTCCACCGCGGAGGACATACATCTGGTGTGCCTGTTTCCCGAACTTGACGCCGCCATGAGATTTGACGCCGAAATAGAAAAGCATCTTATGCCCATAGCAAACCGCACCGATATATTCGGGGAGCAGCTGATACTTGACGGCGAGGATGAGCCGATAGGTGAATTTGGCACTTTACTTATTTCCGCGACCGATCTGCCGATAGACGAGGCGATCGCGATCGCCAAAAGCTACGGAGCACATGTTCATCCTGCCCACATAGACCGTGAATCAAACGGTATCGTCGCCATACTCGGAGATATTCCGTCTGAATACGGCTTCAAAGTTTTTGAGCTTCGCGAGAGGGAAAGTTTGCAAGGACTTTTGCCGACAGTCGAGGAGCTTAGCGAGAGGAATGTTCTCGTTTGCTCGGATGCACACCATTTGTGGGATATAAGCGAGGCGGAAAACTCGTTTATCGTCGACAACGAGCCCTACAGCTCCGCGCTTGTCAGAAAGAGGATCTTTGAGATGCTCGACAGAGGCGAACTTCAATAAGGTTATTTAATTATTTTAAAAATAATATTAAATAAAAAACAAATATGGAGGAATTTTTCAAATGAAAAAGACTTTGACCACAGTAATGTTCCGTGGAACAAAGGCTCAGGAAGAAGAGCTTGATGCAGTAATCGCAAAGCTCAAGGACACTCCCGGAGCATTAATGCCCGTTCTTCAGCAGGCGCAGGAAATATATGGCTACCTGCCCATTGAAGTTCAGAAGATGATCGCCATCAAAATGGGCGTTTCTCTTGAAGAGGTATATGGTGTATCCACCTTCTACTCGCAGTTCGTTCTCAACCCAAAGGGCGAGGTTGCAATCTCGGTCTGCCTCGGAACTGCCTGCTATGTAAAGGGAAGCGGAGATCTTCTCGACAAGATCACGCAGATACTCGGACTTCCGGTCGGCTCTACGACACCCGACGGTAAGTATTCTCTGGAAGCTACCAGATGTATAGGTGCTTGTGGACTTGCTCCCGTTCTGACCATCAACAATGAGGTTTACGGAAGACTTGTTCCCGCCGATATGGAAGGCATACTCGCAAAGTATAAATAAGATTCCGACGAATTTTAACTATGAAGGAACTGTCGTTAAATATTCTTGACATTGCAAAAAATTCTACCGCGGCAGGTGCGTCACGCGTGGAGATATCTCTCGAGCTCTCGACAGAGGGTATCCTGACTCTTTCCATTACCGACAACGGCTGCGGAATGAGCGAGGAGACGCTTCGCGGAGTTACCGACCCGTTTTATACCACGCGAAAGACCCGAAAGGTCGGAATGGGGCTGCCGCTTCTCAAAATGGCGGCGGAACAAACGGGAGGAGCGCTTCGCATCAAGTCCTCGACAAAGCAGGGCGAGAGCGGGACCGAGCTTTGTGCAACCTTCGATACTAAAAGTATCGACTGTATGCCGCTCGGAGATATAACTTCCACCGTATGCATACTTATCGCGGGGAGTCCCGATGTGGATTTTCTGTTTACCGATAAGCGACCCGAGGGCGAGGTGGTGCTCGACACCTCTGAGTTGCGTGAGGTGCTCGGAGACGGAATATCTCTCTCGGCACCCGAGGTACAGCAATGGATAAAAGAATATCTTGAAGAACAGTACAACGCTCTTATTAACAAACAGAATTAAATTTTTAGAGAAATATATGGAGGAAAAACTATGAAATCTTTGGCAGAGCTTGCTGCTATCAGAGAAAAGATGCAGAGCAAGGTAGTGATCCGCGAGGGAATGGGTACGACAAGAGTCGTAGTCGGCATGGCAACCTGCGGAATCGCGGCAGGCGCAAGACCCGTGCTCAACGCTTTTGTTGACGGCGTAAATGCAAACGGACTTACCGATAAGGTAACGATCACGCAGACAGGCTGTATCGGTATTTGCCAGTACGAGCCGGTCGTCGAGGTATTTGAGGACGGTAAGGAAAAGGTTACTTACGTAAAGCTTGATGCACAGAAGGCGGCAGAGATCGTCGAAAAGCATCTCAAGGGCGGTCAGGTCGTTGAAAAATACACTATCGGCGCTGATAAATGATTTGATTTTGACTCAGAAAGGATAATGAAAAATGATTAGATCACATGTATTGATTTGTGGCGGTACAGGCTGTACCTCTTCCGGAAGCGTCAAGATCAAGGACGCCATGGAAGCGGAGATCCTCGCCAACGGTCTTGCAGATGAAGTTAAGGTCGTCATGACCGGATGCTTCGGCCTTTGCGCTCTCGGACCGATTATGATTATTTACCCCGAAGGAACATTTTACAGCAACGTAAAGGCAGAGGATGCGGCTGAGATAGTGAGCGAGCATCTTCTCAAGGGACGTCCTGTTGAAAGACTTGTTCACCATGAGACTAAGGCTGACGTTCACCATGCCACATCTCTCTCGGAAACCACTTTCTATAAGAAGCAGAAGAGAGTTGCTCTCCGTAACTGCGGTGTTATCAACCCCGAGGTTATTGACGAGTACATAGCCATGGACGGTTATCGCGCGCTCGGTAAGGTACTTACCGAGATGACCCCCGATGAAGTTATCCAGACCATTCTCGATTCCGGACTTCGCGGACGAGGAGGCGGCGGATTCCCCACCGGCCTTAAGTGGAAGTTTGCTTCCGGAAACAGAGGTAACGTAGTTAAGTATATCGGCTGTAATGCAGACGAGGGCGACCCGGGTGCTTTCATGGACCGCTCTATCCTTGAGGGCGACCCCCACGCCGTTATCGAGGCTATGGCTATCGCAGGCTATGCTATCGGTGCAGAGGAAGGCTACATATACGTTCGTGCCGAATATCCTATCGCTATTCACCGTCTTGAGGTTGCTATCAAGCAGGCTCGTGAGTACGGACTTCTCGGTAAGGATATCTTCGGTACCGGTTTCAACTTTGACGTTCATCTCCGCTTTGGCGCAGGTGCGTTCGTTTGCGGTGAGGAAACGGCTCTTATGACCTCTATCGAGGGTCACAGAGGCGAGCCTCGTCCCCGTCCTCCTTTCCCGGCAGTAAAGGGTCTGTTCGGTCAGCCTACCGTTCTTAATAACGTAGAAACCTATGCTAACATCCCTCAGATCATCCTTAAGGGTGTTGATTGGTTCAGAAGCATGGGAACAGAGAAGTCCAAGGGTACTAAGGTATTTGCTCTCGGCGGTAAGATCGTCAACACGGGTCTGGTTGAGGTTCCAATGGGAACGACTCTCCGTGAAGTAGTTGAGGAGATCGGCGGCGGTATCCCCAACGGTAAGAAGTTCAAGGCTGCTCAGACGGGCGGTCCTTCCGGCGGATGTATTCCCGCTTCTCTTATCGATACCCCCATCGACTACGATAACCTCATTGCGATCGGCTCCATGATGGGCTCGGGTGGACTTATCGTTATGGACGAGGATACATGTATGGTCGACCTCGCCCGCTTCTTCCTCGAGTTTACGGTCGACGAGTCCTGCGGCAAGTGTACACCCTGCCGTATCGGTACAAAGAGACTTCTTGAGATACTTGACAAGATCATTTCGGGTAACGGTGAGCTTGAAGACCTCGATAAGCTCGAAGAGCTTTCCAACTACATCAAGAGCGCATCTCTTTGCGGTCTCGGTCAGACAGCGCCTAACCCAGTTCTTTCTACACTTCGTTACTTCAGAGATGAATATGTTGCTCATATCGTTGATAAGAAGTGTCCTGCAGGCGTATGTAAGAGCCTCCTTCGGTACTCTATCGATGCCGATAAGTGCAAGGGTTGTACTGCGTGTGCAAGAAAGTGTCCCGTCAACGCTATCAGCGGAACGGTTAAAAATCCTCACGTTATCGATACCGCTAAGTGTATCAAGTGCGGAGCGTGCATGGCAACATGTAAGTTCAATGCTATCTATAAGGCATAAGAAAGGAGAAGTGTGGACATGGAAACTATCAAGATCAAAATTAACGGCGTAGAATACGACGTACCTAAGGGATCCACAGTTCTTGAGGCTGCAAGGGCAGCTAAAATAGATATCCCTACACTCTGTTATCTCAAGGACATCAACGCTATCGGCGCTTGCCGCCTCTGTCTGGTTGAGGTCTCCGAAGGCGGTAAGCCTTTCAGACTCGTAACAGCGTGTGTATATCCCGCAACAGAGGGAATGGAGGTTCTTACGAACACCCCCAAGATCAATAAATCCAGAAAGACTAACCTTGAGCTTATTCTTTCTAACCACGACCGCAAGTGCCTCTCCTGCGTGCGCAGCACTACCTGTGAGCTTCAGAAGCTTTGCAACGAGTACGGTGTAGACGAGCTCCGCTTCAGCGGCGAGAGAAATAAGTACAAGATCGACGACGCTACACCGATTATCCGCGACAACAACAAGTGTATTCTTTGCCGCCGCTGTGTAGCCGCTTGTAAGGCAGTTCAGGGAATCGGTGTTATCGGTGCAAATGACCGTGGATTCGACACTCATATTGCTTCCGCCTTCGAAATGCCGCTTGCCGAGACCTCATGTGTCAACTGCGGTCAGTGTATCGTGGCTTGCCCTGTAGGCGCTCTTTATGAGAGAGACGATACCGATAAGGTAAGAGAGGCTATTGCCGATCCCAACAAGCACGTATTCATTTGCACGGCTCCTTCCGTAAGAGCTCAGATCGGCGAATGCTTCGGTTACGAGCCCGGTACGGATTGCGAGGGAAAGATGGTTGCGGCTCTCAAGAAGCTCGGCTTCGACGGGGTATATGATATGAACCTCTCAGCTGACCTCACAATTATGGAAGAGGCTAATGAATTCCTCGGAAGAGTTAAGAATGGCGGAACGCTTCCCATGATCACGTCCTGCTCTCCCGGTTGGATAAAGTACTGCGAGCACTACTATCCCGAGTTTGTTGACAACCTTTCGACCTGCAAGTCTCCTCAGCAGATGTTCGGCGCGGTGATTAAGACATACTATGCCGAAAAGATGGGTTGGGATCCCAAGGATGTATTCTTCGTATCCGCAATTCCTTGTACGGCAAAGAAGTTTGAGGTAGGCAGACCCGGACAGTCGGCTGCCGGCGTTCCCGATGTTGACGTTGCCATCACCACTCGCGAGGTTGGCAGAATGATCAGCAAGGCAGGTATCGACTTCAGGGCTCTTGACGATGCTGACTTTGACGATCCTTTCGAGATCGGTTCGGGCGCAGGTGCTATATTCGGCGCTACCGGCGGCGTTATGGAGGCGGCTCTCCGTACAGCGGCAGAAGTCATCGAAGGCAAGCCCCTTGAATCTGTTGATTTCAACGAGGTTCGTGGCGTAGAGGGAGTTAAGTTCGCTTCTTACAAGCTCGGTGATATTACTCTCAACGTTGCTGTTGCTTCGGGTACTGCAAACGCCAAGAAGGTTCTTGACGCTGTCAAGGCAGGCGAGCTCGACGTTCAGTTCATCGAGATCATGGCTTGCCCCGGCGGATGCGTAAACGGCGGCGGTCAGCCCATTCAGCCCGCTGTCGTAAGGGAAACCATCGACCTCAGAAGCGTAAGAGCGGCAGTCCTTTACAACGACGATAAGACTAACGATATCCGCAAGTCTCACGAGAACTCCGCAGTAAAGAGACTTTACGATGAATATTTCGGAGAGCCCAACAGCCACAAGGCTCACGAGGTACTTCATACTCATTACGTAAAGCGCGGTCTTTAATCGTGATTGCGATCGAATGATTTAATATTTTCCGGCAGGGTGCCTATTTGTACCCTGCCTTAAAATTATAATATTTATATAATATTATCAAAAACGATATTGACAAAGGCAAATATATATGGTAAAATATCCATATAAACGTTTGTTTATAAAAGTTTTGTCTAAGGAGAACAATAATTATGAAAAAGAGTATTATAGTCAAACTGCTGATGATATCGTTGGCAATGATTTTCGTTTTCGCATTTGCATCCTGCGAGGATGAAAAAGATGATCAGTATCAGGACCCGGAGGATCTTGCCGAAATCAACAAAGACCTTCAAGAGGCAAAACCAAGTGAGGGCCTTGAATTTAAAGAGGGAACCGATAAAGAAACCGGCAACAAGTATTATAGCGTTACCGGCATCGGCGAATGCAAGGATACCGTAATAGTTATTCCTTCGGAGTATAACGGCTTGCCTGTTACGAGAATTGCAACCAAGGCGTTCAGCGAGTCTGATATTGCCAAACACGAGGACAGAAAGAGAATCGAAAGAGTCTACATACCCGAGAGCGTTACCAGTATCGCTCACCATGCTTTTTCAGAGTGCGAGGCACTTACGAGCATCAGATTGCCTGATTCGCTTAAGACTCTTGACAGTAATGCATTTGAAGGCTGTACCGGCGTAACCGCTCTTTATCTCGGTCAGAATATCGAGAAGATAAGCAAGTCTGCTTTTGAAGACTGTAAAAATATTTCCGTGGTATATCTTCCCGCATCTCTTAAGGAGATGGGAACCCAGGTATTCAAGGGCTGTTCTAAACTCGGTAAGGTTGTATACGAGTGCAAGGATATGACCTATATTGCCGAATCTACCTTCTATGATTGCACTACACTTCAGGAGATCGTACTTCCCGAGGCACTTGTTGAGATTCGTGACGATGCTTTCCGCGGATGCGAGAGTATTTCTGAGTTTGAGATCCCCAACACTGTAACCAAAGTCGGAAACAGAGCGTTCTTCCGTTGCAGTGCTCTTCAGAGATTGTTTATCCCCGTAAGTGTTGAAACTTGGGGTAATTTCGTAACCTACTTCTGCAAGAACCTTTCTGAATTCATATACGAAGGAACTTTGGAAGAGTGGGATCAGATAAAGTGCTACCCTCCGGTTGAGGCAGGAGAAGCACAGAGAGTAGTATCTCCCAACGAGAGCCTTTCGATGTATCTTTCGATTATAGCAACCGAGGTAAAGTGTGCCAACGGTTCGGTCGATATCAAGCAAGTCATGAAGGACAACGGCTTTATGGATAGCGACAACCTCAACGTAGGCGATTCTTCTTCTGACGATGATGAAACTCCCGCAGAATAATTTTTAATAAAAACAGCCGCTTTTGCAGTCGGAAATGATTGCAAAAGCGGCTGTTTGCTTTGATAGCTTTTTATCCTTCAAGTATAGATCTCAATTTAAGTTCATATATTATTCTGAGGTGATGAATATATGAATAGGAAGGTCTCGGTCAAAAATATTATAGTCCGAAGAAAAATAAAGCTGATATCTCTTTTGTTGATTACAGCATTTTTGGCATTTCCTCTTTCGGTGTCCGCCATACCGAGCGATAACGGGGGAGCAAGCTTTGATATCGACTGCAAATCCGCAATACTGATGGAAGCCGAAACAGGCTCTGTCCTTTACGAAAAGGATGCGGATATCGCACTTCCGCCGGCATCGGTAACTAAAGTAATGACTCTGCTTTTGGTTATGGAAGCTATAGAGGAAGGAAAGATAAAATACGACGATATGGTAAGCGCAAGTGCCAATGCGTGTTCGATGGGAGGATCACAGATCTATCTTGAAGAAAACGAGCAAATGAGCGTTGAAGATCTCGTCAAGAGCGTTGTTATAGCGTCGGCAAATGATGCGGCAGTGGCACTTGCCGAGTACGTTTCGGGTACAGAAGAGGCATTCGTTGCACAGATGAATCAAAAGGCGCAAAAGCTTGGAATGAAAAATACATATTTTGAAAATACAAATGGGCTTGACGACACGGTAGAGAAGCATCTGACCTCTGCACGCGATATAGCAATAATGTCCCGCGAGCTGATAAAGTATCCCAAAATTACCGAATACAGCTCAATATGGATGGATAGCATCAGAAACGGAGAATTCGGCCTTACCAACACAAATCGCTTGGTTAGGTTTTACAGGGGAGCAACAGGGCTGAAAACAGGCTCAACATCGAAAGCGGGCTTTTGTATCAGTGCCACGGCAGAGCGGGACGGAATGACACTTATCTGCGTTATAATGGGTTCTCCCAGCCGAGATGTGCGAAACGCCGCCGCAGTTTCACTCCTAGACTACGGATTTTCCAATTACGGAGTTTACAGAGCACAGGGTGATTCGGTTGAACAGATTCCGATTTTGAAGGGGAATAAACCATATGTCAAAGCCGAATACGGGGAATACGGGCAGGTCTTGAAAAAAAGCGAGCAGTCAAAAGTTGAGAAAATTATTTTACTCCCGGAAAGCGTAGAGGCGCCTGTGAAAAAAGGGGACGTTATCGGAAGCGTCGTGTATAAGCTGGGCGATGTTGAACTGGGAAAACGCGATATAACCGTTTCGGAAGATATCGAAAAACTAAACTTTTCAGGCACTGTTAAGATTTTTTTGAATAAATTGGCAGAAATATTGTAAAAATTCTGGCTTTGTAAAAAAATTAGCAAAAAGTTCATAAAATGTTCTAAATTTAAACAATGTAATATTGTATAATTCTAAGGTCAATATATAAAAACAGAGAGGTACAAAATGACAATCAGATTAAATGATACCTATATTAAGCCCTTTATTGATGACTCTGAGCTTTCCGCACTTAACGGCGAGATCGCAAAGGCTCACAAGACCCTGCTTGACGGTACGGGTGAGGGAAACGATTTTCTCGGATGGGTAGACCTTCCCGACAATTACGATAAGGAAGAGTATTCACGCATCAAGGAGGCTGCTAAGAAGATTCAGAAGACCTGCGACGTTTTCGTGGTCATCGGAATCGGAGGCTCATATCTCGGTGCAAGAGCGGTAGTCGAATTTCTCAAGTCTCCCGTTTACAATAATCTTAAAAAGGACACTCCCGATATCTATTTCTCGGGCTGTAACATAAGCGCACAGTCGCTCAACGAGCTTCTCTCGATCTGCGAGGGCAGGGATGTTTGCATTAACGTTATATCAAAATCCGGTACGACAACCGAGCCGGCAGTGGCTTTCCGTGTATTCCGTGATCTTCTCGAGAAGAAGTACGGAAAGGATGGCGCAAGAGAGAGAATATTCGTGACCACCGACAAGGCAAGAGGAACACTCAAGAAGTTCTCGGACGAGGCAGGATATGAAACATTTGTTGTCCCGGATGACGTCGGCGGACGTTTCTCCGTACTTACCGCAGTTGGACTTCTTCCCATCGCCGTTTCGGGCGTTGATATCGATGCACTCATGCAGGGCGCGTCTGACGCGGCTGTTGAGTATAAGGCAAGCGCAGACATAGCGACCAACGACTGCATGAAGTACGTTGCACTTCGTAACCTTATGTACAGAAACGGAAAGACGACCGAAATCCTCGTAAACTACGAGCCATATGCCGCTATGTTCAACGAGTGGTGGAAGCAGCTTTACGGCGAGAGCGAGGGCAAGGATAAGAAGGGACTTTTTCCCGCATCGGTTATATTCTCTACAGATTTACATTCTCTGGGTCAGTTTATTCAGGACGGAAGCCGTATGCTGTTTGAAACGGTAGTTTCGGTTAAAGAGACCAACGAAAAACGTCCCGTACCGTTCGACGAGGCAAACGTCGATGGACTCAACTTCCTTGCGGGCGTTGATCTCAACGAGGTAAACGCTAAGGCTATGAAGGGAACCATCCTTGCACATGTTGACGGCGGAGCGCCCAACATCCTTATTGAGGTAGCCGACAAGAGCGCTTACTCTCTCGGTTATCTGATCTACTTTTTCGAATTTGCTTGCGGCGTTTCGGGATATGTTCTCGGCGTAAATCCCTTCAACCAGCCCGGCGTTGAGGCATACAAGAAAAATATGTTTGCACTCCTCGGAAAGCCCGGATACGAGGCAGAGAAGGCAGCTCTTGAGGCGAGATTGAACTAAGTGAACAAAAAAATAAAATATTTTCGAGTATTTTTGAAAAATTGCGGAAATTCCTCTTGCAAAAGTCTTGTTTATGCGTTATAATATAGATGAGCTGGGTAAGCTCAATACAAAAATCGGAGGAATCAAATGTTAAAGTTAATTATCGGCGTAAAGGGAACCGGAAAAACCAAAACTCTCATCAATATGGTCAACACCGCAGTTGAGAATTCTCATGGAGATGTTGTTTGTATTGAAAAGGGCGTAAAACTTCGTTATGACATCAAATATCAGGCAAGACTCATTGATGCTGAAGAATACTATATCTCCGATGCACAGTCTTTGTACGGATTCCTTGCAGGAATCTTTGCAAGTAACCATGATGTTACCGATTTGTTTATAGATTCGGCTTTGAAGATCTGCGCGAACGATATGACGGCGTTTGATACATTCGTTTCGGAGATTGCCAAGCTGGTGGAAAAAGTCGGTGTGAACGTTGTTATGACGTCCTCGATCCCTGTAGAAGAAGCAAGCGAGACTGTTAAGAAATATCTTTGATCAATAACATAACAAAAATACCGCAGGATCTTCATCCTGCGGTATTTTTGCGGTATGTAGCCTAATTAACCCTTAATAGATTCAAGATAAGTAACGACATCGCCGACCGTGGTGAACTTGCGAATATCGTCATCGGCAATAGTAATTCCGAACTTTTCCTCGCAAATCATAACAAGGTCTGCCAGCTCGATTGAATTGATCCCGAGATCATTTGAAAGCTCTGCATCCATAGTGATGTCATCACGGTTGATCTGGAGCTCTTCAACAAGCACGTCAACAAACTTATTAAACATTTTAAATTCCTCCAAAAATATTATTATGATGGCAAATTGTGCGATACTATCACATCAAGCTATTATACAACATTTTGTCTGTTATGTCAAGGAAAAATTTATCTTTGTTTATAAATTTACGAATTATTAACGATATTTTGCAAAAAAATGTCTGAAAATTAAATTTAATTGACAAATCCGTCGATTTGTGATAGCATATATACAGTAGCTTATGTGAGGGAGGAAAATAAATGGAACTATTCAGACGTCGCTATCTGTGCTTTCTTGCATTTGTTTTTCTGCTCATATCTTTAACGGTGTACAAGCTTCCTGCAAATATCAAGCTGACCGTCTTGATCGTATCTGCTGTACTGACTGTCGCATCTTTTATCTGCCTTGCCGTATTCAGAACCAAAAAATTCAAATTACTGATGGTGTTTTTGACCTTTTTGATATCCTGTGTGTCTGTTTTAAATTCGTTTGTGTTTATAACTCTGCCCTTGAAAAAGGCACTTGAACATCAGGGTAGATACTCTGCACTTATTGAAGTGATATCTTTGCAATACTCCGACGAGGATTCTTCGGAATATAACGCAAGGCTTTTGAGTGCCGAAGGTGCCGAGTTGAATATAAAATCCTATATTGTCTGCAATTTCAACTCGGATTTTTCATACGGTGATCGTATAGCGGCTACCGTTGATAGTGAGGCGGTTGAAACGGAAAGCAACAAGCGCATCGATAAAGATATATTGCTCTTTCTACGGGTAGATGATACACAACCGATAGTCTATTCAGAAGCGCGATCTCCCAATGTTTTTTCGGTAGATGCACTGCGCGCTTTTACAAGGTCTTTGCGCAATAATTTGTGCGAATACATAGACGGTCTGTTCGGCGAGGACAGTGGGCTTGTAAAGGGAATGCTTATAAATGAAAAGTCGGATATCTCTACATATACGAAGTCTCAATTCAATCGCTCGGGAGCTTCACATCTGCTGGCAGTGAGCGGTCTGCACATTTCGCTTTTGCTCGGCACACTCGAGCTTTTGCTCAAGCGATTGCTCTTTCCAAAGAAAATACGAGTCGCATGTGTTATATTCGGAGGAGTGATATTGCTTGCGCTCACAGACTTTTCTGCGTCGGCATCGCGAGCCGTTCTTATGATGTTTTCACTGTACTTGAACTATATGCTATCCGAGGAGAGTGACGCTCCCACGGCGCTGTTTGCAGCGGTGGCACTGATAATATTCTTTTCGCCCTTTTCCGTAGGCGACATAGGAATGTGGCTGTCTTTCGCTGCAACACTCGGAGTTGTCAGCGTATATCCTTTTCTTGAAGGAAAGCTGCCTCGTGCAGAGAAGAGCAAAAACTTCACGAAAAGGCTTCTCAGACTCGGTATTGGCATGCTTAAGGCTTTGCTTTTAACTCTTGTGGCAAATATATTCGTGTTGCCGCTGATGTGGTACTTTTTCGGCAGTATTTCGCTCGTATCTTTGCCGTGCAATCTTTTGCTTTCACCGCTCAGTGCTATATTTTTGCCGATGTGCTTTCTGTCCTTGATTTTCGGAAAGCTCGGTGCTGTGGGAAATGCCGTCATTTGGCTGACCAAACTTGTCGGGAGATTGATATTGCGGACAGTAGGTATATTTGCCGACCTTCGCGGAGCGGTAATATCACTCGAATATCCGTTTGCAAAATTATTGATCATAGCTTTTTCGTTGTCTATGGCAATATTGATGGTGATACGTTTGAAGCGCAAGCTGCTCATATGTTTGCCGACACTTGTTCTTTTTGTATCCTTTGCCGCTTGTCTTTGCTTGTTTAATTTGAGTGCCGACAGCGGGATACGCTATCTTAACAAAGGAAATAATGAGGTCATTTTTGCAGAGCGTGCAGGGAAGGTAAGTGTTTGCGATATGACGGATGCAAGGTCTGATTCGCTTATATACTTCAACATGCCCGGGTATTCGGTAGAAATTGAAAATTACATAATTACCTTGCCACAATCGGCTCATCCGAAGATGCTTGAAAGGCTTTACGAAAATACGGTTATAAGAAATCTGTATATTCCGATAATGTCGGACATCGAAAAATTATCATGCTCCGAAAAGATTTATGAAACAGCGCAAAAGTATAATACGAATATAATTTTTTATCATAGCGGAGAGAGTTTAGAGCTATTTGACGATCTGCTTCTCAAGCTGTTTTTTGAAGAGCGTGGCGATGGCGAATATTCGGTATTTTTCAGCTTTTATAACTCGGAGAGGATACTCACGTACACAGACTCGCCGCAAAGCGCGTCAGCCTGTGCTATTGGTGCCCGGAGCCGATATTTTCTTGTAGGATGTCACGGAGAACACGGCGACACGGATATGTCAGAATACGATTTCGGAACCGCAAACTTGATCTTTGCAAATGAGAATGTAGCATCGCGTGTTGGTGCTTCGCATGGGTGGATACCCGAGTATGAAAACGGCAAACGAGAGTTTGAAATAATTGTCGAATGAGCTTTGTCAAGCCATGGGCTTATTGCATATTATTATATCAGACCAAGTATTTGGTGCTGACGGTAATAATATGAAAGGATAGCCGACAATGAAACAACAGATAAAAATTGCCTTTCTCGGAGGAGACAGGCGTCAGCATACTGCCGCCGTCAAGCTTTTGGGCGGTGTGTGGGATGTTTTTCTTTGGGGACACGATATCTCTTCAGGAAGTGACGCCGTATGCCTTACCGACAATATATATCAGGCACTCTCGGGTGCGGCGGCGGTAATATTGCCGCTTCCTGCGAGTGTTGACGGAGTAACACTCAATGCTCCAACGGCTTGCTCGCAGGAAAAAGTTGCTCTTTCGCTTATTGCGGATGCCGTTGCTCCCGACTGCATCGTTATGGGTGGCAGGCTTCCCGAGTCCTTCTGTGATCGTCTGCTTTTGCGCGGAATAAAATACTTTGATTATTTTGACTCCGAGGCGTTCCAAATAAAAAACGCATATACCACGGCAGAAGCGGCGCTATCCATAGCTATGGATAAGCTGCAAAAGAATATCCGCGGAGCGAGATTCGCCGTTACGGGATACGGAAGAATAGGAAAACAGCTTGCAAGACTTTTGCGTGCACTTGATGCAAAAGTAACGGTCTGTGCAAGAAAAGAAAGCGATCTTACGTGGGCGGCACTCGACGGTTGCGATACAAAGCAAATTGAGAACGACAAGACACTTGAGAGCTTGTGTCATGGCTATGACGTTATATTCAACACGGTCCCCAGATGGCTTTTCGGCGAAGATTTTCTGACGAAGATAGACCCTCATACATTGATGATTGAGCTTGCTTCAGCCCCCGGCGGAATAGACGTTTTTGCCGCAAAACGTCTGCATTCAAACGTCCTTTGGGCAGCGTCACTGCCGGGTAAATATGCTCCCGAAAGTGCGGGAGAGCTTATTGCCGAGTGTGTTGAGTCGCTGCTTGAAAAAGAGGTGATGGGAGAATGATCGGGTTTGCAATGTGCGGTTCGTACTGCACTCACTCAAGATCCCTTGCCGAGCTTGAAAAGCTTATACGCGACGGATACGATGTCATGCCGATAGTAAGCGATAATGTCTATTCGACCGATACTCGCTACGGCACGTCAAAGGGGCTATGCGAAAGACTTCGGGAACTGTGTGGTAGGGAAGTGATACACACGGTGGTCGATGCCGAGCCGCTCGGACCCAAGATAGAGCTTGATGCCATGATAATTTGCCCCTGCACGGGAAATACGCTTGCAAAGCTTGCCACGGGTATAACAGACACGGCGGTCACCATGGCAACTAAGGCGCATCTTCGTACAGACCGACCGCTCGTTATCGCGCTTGCATCAAACGATGCGCTTTCGGCAAATTTGGGAAATATCGGAACGCTCTTGAACAGAAAATACGTTTATTTCGTACCTATGCGGCAGGACGACCCGCAAAACAAGCCACATTCGCTCGTAGCAGATTTTTCGCTTATTAATTCCACGTTGAAGTCTGCTTTGGAAGGAAAACAGATACAGAAAATTTTTATATAATATTATAAATACACTAATGGGCTGTTGCGTTCGAAAACTCAACAGCCCATTAGCTTTGCTTTTACTTAATTAATTCTTTAAGCTGGGGAATAAGATTTTCCGCATACTTTGCATGACCCTCGAGATTCGGGTGGACGCCGTCGTTGTTAAGACCCGGAAAATACTGCGGTTCGCAGGGGACCAATGTCTCTCCGTCAATAACGTCACAACCCATTTCGGTGTACGCCTGCTCAATTCTGTCACGAAGTGTTGCAAGCTTATTTTGCGTATTTTGGTCGAATGCCCCGTGTCCATAGTTGTCTGAAACCGCGTGGATCGGAGAAAGTCCTACTATCCGTGCACCGGGAAATGCAGCTTGCAGCTTGGCAATATAAGCTTTTGCATGGGTGTATGCAGAGTCGGGATTGTTGTAGCCTTCGTTGTATCCGAAAGCGACGACGATCACGTCGGGCATAAATACATCCTTCATATTGTTGTCAACCGGTGTATCGGTAAATTTCGTACCGCCGTTTCCTTGGATAACGCACTCGGCATTAAATGCCCGGGCAATCAGTTGAGCCCATGTTTGCGAACTGTCACTGCACTGATATCCCTCGGTAATGGAGTCGCCGATAATGAGCATCTTCATGTCATATTCGTGACGAGTAACCTCAGCACCACTGTCGAAGGTCATGGATTTGATAGATCCCGACGCGTTTGAGAACATAAGCGTTACGCGGTTGGTTTCGTTTTCATAGGTATCAAGAGAAATAATATGAGTTCCCGCGTTGAGCGTTGTTCGTTTTTCACCGTTTATATACAGGAAGAAGCTACCGGTGGGAGCATTAAACGTGAAGGTGGTGGAATCTGTTTCAAAGTCAAAACGAACGCCCATGGATCCGCCGTCGGAATCGTTGAATACTCCGGAGGAAACTTCGGTATCGTCGATCTGCGCCTTTGTATAATTATGGAAGTAAAGTGCGTTGTCCTTTTCTTCAATGTAAGGAGCACCAACCGAGAGCGCTTTGATCTCGTCTAAGGTAAGACACAGGGGATTGAAGCTTTCCTCAATATTTCCGTTATTCTTGTTGAGAGCTGATTTAAAAGCCGACATAAGAGCGGAGTATCCGCTGTTCGAATCTGCAGTCATGGCAAGCTTACCTTCCGAAAGCGAGGATCTGTATTCACCGTCGGTAAATACTGATTCGTTAAGAGTCTCGCTAATTGCGCGGTTGGTCCTTCCGATGAGTATCTCGTTATCACTTTCTGCAACGGTATCGAGTTCGATACCGATATTAACTCCGGACTCGTTTATAAGGTATTCGACAAGAGCTTTGGCAAAGGATAACTCGCGGTCGTTGGCGTTTTCGGGAATAATAACGGTATAGTTTGAAATAGAAACGCCGTCTATCTTGATATCGGTCAGATCATCTCCGCTGTAAACGTCTACGTAATCTTCCTTTGAGGTGTAGTAAACATCGCCCGAAGCGGTAACTGCCAGATTGCTTATGAAGTATTTGACAGCATCTTTGAGACGAGCGTCGGTGCATGCATAAATGGCTATCTTATTTCCCGTTACAATTACGGAAAAGTCAAGTCCGCCCTTGAGAGCTGCCTTAGCCTCGTCTGATGCCGCTCTGTCAGTACGTCCCACGAGGATCTCGGGAGTTCCTGCGTCTTCTGCCTTTGTATCAACGTTTATTGCGTAATTCGTTCCGTTAGGGTCAAGCTCCTTGAGCTTAACGTGAATATCCTGTGCGAGAACCTTACAGCCGCTTGCGTATACTATATTGTAGTGATTGCCGTCTTTTCCTGAGAGAAGGACTGCGTTTTCGGATGTATACGTTCCGTCAGGCACCGGATCGTCAATTGGTTTATTTGTCTCGTTGTCGGAGCTTGAAGCTTTCTCTGAAGCTTCTGTTTCTTCAGGCTCTCCTTTGTTGCATGCACAGAATAAAGAAGCAATAATAATAAGAGATAATAATAAAGCCAAAATTTTCTTCATCATGATTCACCACCATATCGTTATTAAATATAGTTCTTAAGTATTTTGCAAAGATTCTCGGCATAAATTCCGAATCCGAGACCGTTGGGGTGCAGCTCCTTGTCGGAGTAGAAGTCCGGTATGTGAGGCGTGAGATATTCGCCTTCGATAAGCGTTACTCCGTGAGCCGATATCTCTTCTTTGACCGTGTCGCAAACGTCTTTGAAGTATCCCGATGTCCTGGGTTTCTGCACGTTGTCACGCCAAATGGGAGATATTCCGAATATCTTCTTTCCTTCAAATCTTTTTGCTACTGCCTCAATAAATCTTGAAGCGTGCGTGCGAAGTTCTTCGATGTTGCCATAATGTCCCCAATCGTTGGTTCCAAAAGCAAAGATGACCATGTCGGGGTCGTAATCGATTTCGGGGTCGAATATGCTTTCATGGAAGAACGCACCGCCTATGCCCTGTACAACGCTGTAAGCGTTGAAAAAGTCGGAGACTCTGTTTGCATAGGAAAGCGAGTCGTAGCGAGAATCCCAACCTTGAGTGATTGAGTCGCCGATGAAAAGCATTTTCAAATCAAATTCGTGGGGAGTAACGCTTGCGCCGTCGTCAAGCTCAACGTAGGAAAGAACGCCCGGTACACCATGGGCAGGGAAGAAGAGTGTTATGCGGTTGGTATCCTTTTCGGCAGACATATCCCACGAAAATTCGACGTCGTCGTTCTCGGCGCGTGTAAATATCGCTTTGAAAATTCCGTTCACGTAGAGTTCAAATCTTCCGCCCGATTTAGGCTTAAAGGCGAGCTTTTTTGAGTTTGTATGAAAATCGAGTCTTATTCCGGTTGTTGCTTTTGCGTTGAATCCCAGACCGTCCCAGAAAGCTCCGAATGCATCTACTTGCTTTTGCGTGCATTTTGAAAAGTGCATACCGTTTTCGTCTGCGAAGGAAGTAACCGCGCCAACGGCTATGCTTTTAACGGTTTCAAATGAAAGCTTCATAATAATTCCTCTTGATGAAAATAAGATTTGTATACACATTTTATCATAAATATGGCATCTGTGCAAGTCATTTATAAAAATAAATTTTAATTTTGCAATTGAGGAAAAGCGAGGAAAATGGGTGATCTCGAGAGATTTCGGGAGATTGTATGGGGGTAAATTAAATTTTTGAAAAAATATTTTAAAAAGGTATTGACAAGTCGACAAGTCCGTGGTATAATATGCGAGTATGAAAAATAAACTTTAATTTTCGGAGGAGATTGACAATGTCAACCTATATGGCAAAAGTTGAAACGGTTGAACGCAAGTGGTATGTTATCGATGCTGCAGGCAAGCCCATGGGCCGTGTCGCAGTTGCAGCTGCAAACATCCTTCGCGGTAAGCACCGTCCCGAATTCACCCCTCACGTAGACTGCGGTGAGTTCGTTATCATCATCAATGCAGAGAAGGCAGTTCTCACAGGTAAGAAGCTTGAGCAGAAGTACTACAGACGCCACACCGGCTATATCGGCGGTCTCAAGGAAGTACAGTACAAGACCCTTATGGCTACCAAGCCCGAGCTCGCTATGGAACTGGCAGTAAAGGGAATGCTTCCCCACAACTCTATCGGCGCTAAGTCCATCACAAGACTTAAGGTATTTGCAGGCGCTGAGCACAATCACGCTGCGCAGAAGCCCGTAGCTGTTGAGATTTAAGTAAGGAGGACGCGCAGATGTATACAAGTTCTAAACCCTACTTCTACGGAACAGGTAGAAGAAAGAAGAGTGTTGCCCGTGTTCGCATAGTTCCCGGCACAGGCGTTATTACCGTAAACAAGAAGGATATTGATGAGTACTTTGGTCTTGAGACACTCAAGCTCATCGTAAACCAGCCTTTCGGTGTCACCGGAACTGCAGGTAAGTTTGATATAATCGCAAGCGTAAACGGAGGAGGTCTTTCCGGTCAGGCAGGCGCTATCCGTCACGGTCTTGCAAGAGCACTCGTACAGGCTGACGAGAACAACAAGCCCGCTCTTAAGGCGGCAGGCTTCCTTACTCGTGACCCTCGTATGAAGGAAAGAAAGAAGTACGGACTCAAGGGAGCACGTCGTGCACCTCAGTTCTCAAAGAGATAATTATCATACGATCTCAAGCCCTTGCAGGTTCAATGCTTGCAAGGGTTTTTCCGTAAAAAAGCCTCTGAGGAATTTTGGCTCCTCAGAGGCAATTTTAATCTCAGCGAACTACCGAAGAATGACTGTATATATAAAATTCCTCCTGGCTCGGCATCCAATTCTTTTCTTTATGCGGAAAGGTCGCGTCAAAGGATTCGACAGCGGCGGTGTCATCGCAACAATCGGCGGCATCAGATGGAATGTACATCCACTTTCTGCCGTCAAGCGCACCCGGAACAAGCTCGCAAACAAGCAGGGCGGTGGGAAAGTTGCCGGGGGCGACAAAGCTGACGTTCTTCTTTTTGCAGCTAACAAAACCTCGGCTGACGTAGTTGGCAGGATTTCCGAAATTTATGTTTACGTCGTAACCCATCTTGCGCGCTGCCTCAAAGGAATGCTCGATCAGCATTTTGCCGAGCTTTTGCCTCTGATATTTGGGCTCGATGCAAAGCGGACCAAATGAAAGAATTTCCTTTCTTTCACCGTCTTCATCTTCAAGCCATGCCTTCGTGTACATGATGTTGCCGACAATTTTGCCGTCAAGTTCAAGCACGAATGCAAGCTCGGGGATGAAATCGGGATGAGAACGCATCATGTGAACGTAATAATGTTCATCTGCGCCCGGTTTGTAGACGTTCCAAAACGCCTCACGGGTAAGTTCTTCAACTGCCCTATGATCTTTTTCTGTTTCCAAACGTATCGTCAAATTATTCATTGTTAGATCCTTTCATATCTGTTGACGCTCGGGTACGAGAGGAATGCGGAGAATATATTTGCAATCCCCTCGTTTACGGTACAATATCCAAAAGGTTGGTAATTTTCAAAAAGCACACTCCGATAAAAAATTTACAAGCTGAAGCCTGTAAATACATTATACCTCAAAAATGTGAACATTTCAATACAAATTTGCCGTCAAACCGGCTGGAATTGTAATACTGCGATTCAAAAATAAAAATAGAATTTCGCTATTTACTAATTCAAAATTGTGTGGTATAATGATTCGGGGCAATAAGCTCAAACAGCGATATATAATGATTACAAGCGAAAGGAAAGTTAAGATGAGCAGAGTACTTATTGATATGGACAGAGAGTGGAGATTTCACCTCGGAGATATTACCGCTGAAGAAGTAAACAGTCATAACACGTCATACAACAAATGCAAGGCAGGAGCCGTTGAGGGACCCGGCGGAAAACACTGGAACGATAGAGATTGGCGTGTGGTCGATCTCCCTCACGACTATTTTTCGGAAAGTGATATGAGAGCCGAAAATCTTATCTCTCACGGATACCGCACGCGTGATAACGCATGGTATCGAAAGTCGTTCGTTCTTGACCCTTCACTCGCCGACAAGGAGCTCGTTCTCTGCTTTGAGGGAACGGCGGTAAACGCCGAGTTTTACTTTAACGGCTCGCTTATGGCGCGCTCGTTCAGCGCATATACGGAAACCGTTTTTGACATTACCGACCGTGCGTATTTTGACGGCAGGACGAATACTCTCGCCGTGCATATAAACGGATTTGAGACCGAAGGCTGGTGGTATGAGGGCGCGGGAATATACCGCCACGTAGTGCTTTACGCGAAGGACAAGCTGCATATCGCTCATAACGGAATATTCGGCAAGCCCGTGCTCAGAAAGGGAACCAAGAACTCCTGGAACGTCGAGGTCGAGACGACGCTTGAAAACAGCAACTACAGCCCTATGAATGCCGTTGTACGTGCAACGCTTTACGATGGCGATTCCGCAATTGCAGAGAGCCTTTCGGCGGACACATTTTGCGATTACGCATCCAAAACGGTCGTAAATCAAAAGCTTTCTGTCAGCCGTCCTACCCGTTGGGACGTTGACGATCCCAAGCTCTACACGCTCAAGGTAGAGGTTCTGCGCGACGGAGAGGCGATAGACTGTGAGAGCACTCGCATAGGCTTCAGAACCTTCTCAATAGATGCCGAGAAAGGATTTTTCCTCAATGGCAGACCTCTTAAGATCAAGGGTACCTGCAACCATCAGGATCACGCGGGTGTCGGTGTTGCCGTGCCCGATTCAGTGCAGTATTACCGCATAAAGCGTCTTAAGGAGATGGGCACAAATGCCTACAGAGCTTCGCACAACCTGCCGACAAAACAACTGCTTGATGCCTGTGATGAGCTCGGTCTCATCGTTATGGACGAGAACCGCAGGTTTGAGAGTCGAACCGAGGTGCTTGAATATCTTGATATTATGGTGCGCAGAGACCGTAATCACCCCTGCGTTATGTTCTGGTCGCTCTTTAACGAGGAGCGTTTGCAGAACACCGAGGAAGGCGCAAACATATTCCGCAGAATGAGAAGCGTGGTTGAGCATCTGGACGATACACGACTTATCACTGGTGCAATCAACGGTACAATGGAAGGTGCGGGCATGGAGATGGACGTTACGGGTATCAACTATGGAATACAGAGCATAGAAGCCATGCACAAAAAGCATCCCGAACAGCCGATCATCGGATCCGAGAACAACAGCGCAGTTACAACGCGCGGTTGCTATATTTCCGACAGAGAAAATGCGCAGGTGCTCGCCAACTACGACGAAGAGGTCGTTCCGTGGGGTCAGAGTATCCGAACGACATGGGATTTCACACGTAAAAACGATTACTTTGCGGGAATATTTATCTGGACGGGATTTGATTATCGAGGAGAGCCGACGCCCTTTACATGGCCGTCCGTGTCCTCTCAGTTCGGTATTATGGACACCTGCGGTTTTCCCAAGGATGCCTTCTATTTCAACAAGGCGTGCTTTACAGACAAGCCCATGGTTCATCTTCTTCCTCATTGGAATTGGAAAAAGGGCGATACGGTTCGCGTTATGGCAGTCAGCAACTGTGATGAGGTAGAGCTTTTCCTCAACGGCAGGTCTCTTGGCAAAAAGCCTAATGACATATGCACGAATAATCCCGAGTGGCAGGTTGAGTTCGTTTCGGGACGCATAAGTGCAAAGGCGTACAGAAACGGCAGGTGTGTAGCCAAGACAGAGCAGAGAACCGCAGGCAAGCCTTATGCGGTATGCGTCGAGACAAACACTACCGACATAAAGAACGACGGTCAGGATACCGTCGTCGTAAATGTTTCTGTAAGAGATAAGCGCGGAGTAGTCGTACCTTACGCCGATAATCTTATAAAGTTTGAAGTGATCGGCGACGGATATGTCCGCGGAGTGGGCAACGGAGATCCCAACAGTCACGAGTCAGATGTTCTTCCTGAAAGACGCGCATACTGCGGCTGGTGTCAGGCACTCGTAAGCTCTGAGCTTGGCGCAGAGAACATCAGCGTTCATGTATATTCCGAGGGACTTTTGGAGGAGACGGTAACGCTTAACGTAAAGAAGGTAGACCCGCCTGTCATCGTAGAGAATTCAGGAAACTATATGCTCAGCGGCTTTACTATGTCCGAGGTCAGCGATACACGCCCCGATCCGCTTATCGAGCTTGCAGATAACGATATGAATTCGTTTACGCCCGTTGAGCTTTTGAATAACTGCCATCAGCCCGATTTCCACGACGGATGGAGAATATACCGCGTTCAGCCTAAGATATACAACAGGACTACCTGCACTCTGAGATTCAGCTATATCAGATTCCATTACGCTGAATTTTACGTTAACGGTAAGCTGTTGGATAAAGTCGATCGCCAACTTAACGGAGAATATACTACTCCGTCGTTTACGGCAGAGCCCAATTCAGTGCTTGATGTGCGTATCCTTATGCGTACCGAAAACGAAAGCCCGGTATACGGAGCGGGTCTTGCCGGAATTGTCGAAATATTTGAAAAGTGATACGGATTTTTCTGCCTTTCTTCCGAGAGGAAGAAAATGTCTGCCGTGATCGCTTCCCCGAAAAATTGATTTTGAGATTTAAAAAAGCACTTGCGGCCGTAGAGGCTGCAGGTGCTTTTTGCAAGAAGAAAGCTGCCGGCTTTCCCATTTTTAACTTAAACGGTGATTTATTCAGAGGGTATTTTTTGCCGCGGTGAGCGTATTTTTCATAAGCATTGTGATCGTCATAGGTCCGACGCCGCCGGGGACGGGGGTAATATAGGATGCTTTAGGCTCGACAGACGCAAAATCAACGTCGCCTGTCAGCTTTCCGTCGGCGCGGCGGTTCATTCCGACATCAATAACGACAGCCCCGTCCTTGACCATATCTCCCGTAAAGAAATCGGCTTTACCTATGGCGGCAACTAAAATATCGGCTCTTCTGCATACCTCGGCGAGATCTTTAGTGCGGCTGTGGCAGATAGTTACCGTTCCGTTGGCGTGAAGTAAAAGCATAGCCTGAGGCTTGCCGACGATATTCGACCGACCGACTACAACGCACTCTTTACCGGCAACTTCAATTCCGCTGCGCTCAAGAAGTGCCATAACACCCGCGGGAGTGCACGGGAGGAAGGAATAATCTCCGATCATTATTTTTCCGACGTTTTCCGGATGGAACGCATCAACGTCCTTCTTGGGGTCAATGCGCATGATAACTTCGTTTTCGTCAAGATGCTTCGGAAGCGGAAGCTGACACAGAATACCATGTATTTTTTCGCTTTTGTTTAGCTTATCCACGAGAGCGTTAAGCTCGTCCTGAGTGGTATTTTCGGGCAACTCATAGGATTCCGAATAAAATCCGACCTCATCGCACGCACGCTTTTTATTGCGAACGTAGACCTGTGATGCGGGGTCCTCTCCCACGATAATTACCGCAAGACCCGGACGCACGCCCGTCTTTTCAACCAGAGCCTCTGTCTCTTGCCTGATCTCGTCTCTTATTGCCGCCGATATTTCTTTTCCGTTGATTATTTCAGCCATGTCAGTTCTCCTTATATGTTTCGTCATTTTTTTCGGCATCCGCGCTCGGCGCGTTGTCGTTGTCTTCCTCGGAGCTATTGAATTTAAACGCGGGAGTGTAATCATCCTCGGCATCGTTGCTCATGAACATCGATGCGGGATTTGATATTTTTTTGTACGCGGGGGAATATTCCTCGCTGTCCTTTTGTTTTCTGTATGCCTTCGCGAGATTGAAGATAAGCGCGACCGAGCCTGCGACAAAGCAGATAAAGCCGATAACCTGAGATATTCTGAATACTCCGATATAAAGGCTGTCCGTGCGCAGTCCCTCTACGAACATTCTCACAAAGCCGTACCAGGTCAGATACATCAAAACTATCTGTCCGTCAAACTTTTTCTTTTTGTAGAGAAAATGGATGACAACAAATCCGACGAGGTTAGCGAGTGATTCATAAAGAAACGTGGGGTGGACATATGCAAGTCCTTTGACGTCCTCGAATATGTGAGGATAAATACCCATTCGAAGAAAATACAGCGGGCTGCCCTCGGAAAGGATCGTGCCGTATGCTTCGCCGTTGAAAAAATCACCCCATCTGCCTATTATCTGACCTATCATTACCGCCGGTGCGGCAAGATCGAGCGTTTTCAGAATGGATATTTTTTTGATCTTACAGACTATTGCGATGGTGATCGCACCTGCGATGATCGCACCGTATATGGCGAGTCTGCCGTCCCACAGTGCTATCACGTCAAGAAATCCGCTGAATTGCTCCGGCGCGGCTATAACGTAGAAAAGTCTCGCGCCGATTACCGAAAAGATGACAGTAAAAATAGTTATATCAAGAAGATCATCAAATTTTACACCTTCAAAGCGCGAACGATACCATGCGTACAGGATCGCTAGCGCGAGGCCGGCGGCTATGAGTATTCCGTACCAATAGATCGAAAAGCTTTCTCCGAAGGATACCGCGGCGGGGTCCATCGTGAACTCTTCGATTCCAAGGCCGGGGAAGGAAATTGTGGTCATATTTTTTCTCCTTTGGTTTATAATGGCTTTAGCCGATCGTAAAAATCAGCGATTTCAAATCAAATCCGTTTTTTCGGTGGCTTTGCCGCCGAAAAAACACCTCTAAGACGAGCAAA
>CAYQEY010000009.1:0-36434 GCA_964416635.1 uncultured Lachnospiraceae bacterium
ACGGTGGTGTGAGAGGTCGGCTTCTCAACTAATGGGGAGCCTCCTACTCGATTATTATTTATTATTATTATTATTATTTTGATACAACGGTACCTATTACTCAAGAAGTCCGCTTACATTATCGTTATCCAAAAGCACGGGTTCTTTTATAATATATTTGGGCTGTGCGTTTTCAGTTACGCTCTCCTTGGTGATTATAATCTCCGCAACATCAGCGCGTGACGGGATATCATACATAAGCGGCATCATAAGATGTTCCATAATCGAGCGGAGCCCGCGTGCGCCCGTATTTCTCTCTATTGCGAGAGAAGCAATGGATTCAAGCGCATCGTTCTCAAATGACAGCTTAACTCCGTCCATCTCAAATAGCTTTTCATACTGCTTTGTGATAGAATTTTTCGGCTCGCATAAAATCTTTACGAGCGCATCCTTGTCGAGATCGTCTAAGGTTACTATTGCGGGTATTCTGCCGACAAGCTCCGGAATAAGTCCGAACTTTACGATATCGCGAGGAAGGACATCCTTGAATATACCTTTTGCCTTGCGCTCCGCTTTTTTCTTTATCTCGCTTGAAAATCCTATCGTTTGGTTGCCCTGACGCTTCTCAATGATCTTATCAAGACCGTCAAAAGCTCCTCCGCAAATAAAGAGAATATTTTCGGTATTTATCTGAATGAATTCTTGGTTGGGATGCTTTCTGCCACCTTGCGGCGGAACGTTTGCAACGGTACCTTCGAGAATCTTCAAGAGAGCCTGCTGAACGCCTTCTCCCGAGACGTCTCGCGTGATAGAGCGATTTTCACTTTTTCGAGCGATCTTATCTATCTCATCAATATATATGATTCCTTTTTCTGCAAGCTCAATATCATAGTCTGCCGCCTGTATAAGGCGCAAAAGAATATTCTCAACGTCCTCACCCACATAACCTGCCTCGGTCAAAGTAGTTGCATCCGCGATGGCAAAGGGAACCTTTAGTGCTTTTGCAAGCGTCTGTGCAAGGTATGTCTTACCGACACCGGTGGGACCGATAAGAAGAACGTTACTTTTTTGAATATCTATTACAGAGTCATCAATATCAGCGTTTTTGCGGGTTGCTTCCTCTTTTTCGCTTTTGTAAAGAATACGCTTATAGTGATTGTAGACCGCAACCGAAAGTGCTATTTTCGCATCATCCTGCCCGATAACGTACTGATCGAGCATTTCTTTTATCTGAGCGGGCTTTGAAAGAGTATCAAATGAAAGATCCCCCATTCCGCTTTCTGCCACAGTGTTTTCATAAATGAGCTGTTGGCAGGCATCTACGCAAAAGTCGCATATATATGCACCTGTGGGGGAGGGAATCAGAAAATTTACCTGATTCTCACGTCTGCCGCAAAAAGAGCAGAAACGAGCACCGTTGGCACCCGACTGTGAATTGTTTGAAGCCATTATCTATCCTTTCACCCGTCAAGATCTTTTAGCAAATATCTTATCAATAAGTCCGTAATCGAGAGCCTGCTGAGCTGTCATAAAGTTATCGCGCTCGGTGTCGCGCGCGATTTCTTCAATGGGACGACCCGTATTTTCCGAGAGTATTCTGTTGAGATTATCTCTTGTACGGAGGATAAGATCTGCCTGAATTTTGATGTCGGTAGCCTGACCCTTTGCTCCGCCAAGCGGCTGATGGATCATGATCTCGCTGTTTGGGAGAGCGATGCGCTTACCCTTTGCACCGGCAGCAAGAAGGAATGCGCCCATGCTTGCCGCCATACCGATGCAAATGGTAGATACGTCGCACTTGACGTAATTCATAGTATCATAGATAGCCATACCGGCAGTTACAGATCCGCCGGGGCTGTTAATGTAAAAGCTGATATCCTTATCGGGATCCTGAGCTTCGAGGAAGAGAAGCTGTGCAACAACCAAAGATGCGGTAGTATCGTTTACTTCGTCCGACAAAAATATAATTCTGTCATTCAGCAAGCGAGAGAAAATGTCATATGAACGCTCACCCTTACCGGTCTGCTCGACCACCATGGGAACAAGCGCGTTGTACATCTTATTTTCGTAATCAAACATTATAAAAACCTCCAAATTCAGTTGTGCATTTATATTGTAATTTTTGACAATTACTTAACTGTAACTACTGCTTTCTCCTTAACGAGTTCCATTGCCTTCTGAACCTTCATGTCAGCCGCTATGGCATCAGAGTCTATGCTTGCTTTTACCTGATCGATCTCGATTCCGTAAGAGGAAGCTATTTTTTCATACTCAGCGTTGATATCCTCTTCGGTAGCCTCGAGGTTCTCAAGTGCAGCTATCTTCTCAAGTGCAAGTCTGGCCTTTACCTGACGCTCAGCCTGTGGCCTCATCTGCTCGCGGAGAGAATCGAGATTCATACCGGTGTACTTGAAATATGTGTTGAGATCAAGTCCCTGCGAACGAAGTCTTGTATCATAATCACGAACGAAGTTCTCGGTCTCCGCGACGAACATGGGCTCGGGAATATCAGCCTCCAGCTTCTCTATAAGAGTTTCAACAAGCTTATCCTCAACTGCTCTGTCGGCAGCAGCCTCGTGTCTCTTTTCGATTTTTGCCTTAACGTCTGCTTTATATTCAGCAAATGTATCAAATTCCGAAACGTCCTTTGCAAAATCGTCGTCAAGCTCGGGAAGCTCAACCTTGGTAATAGCGTGGATCTTTACCTTGAATACAGCAGGCTTACCTGCAAGATCTGCTGCGTGATATTCCTCCGGGAATGTAACATTTACGTCAAACTCTTCATCAATGTTCTTGCCGACGATCTGATCTTCAAAGCCGGGAATGAAGGACCCGGAACCGAGCTTAAGTGCATAATCAGTACCCTTGCCGCCTTCAAAAGCAACGCCGTCGCAGAAGCCTTCATAGTCGATAACGGTAGTATCACCCATCTCGGCTGCTCTGTCGGTTACTTCTATTTCTCTGGAGTTTCTCTCGCGGATAGTATCTATCTCGCGGTCAACATCCTCGTCGCTTACTGCAACAACTTCTTTTTCAACCTCAATTCCGAGGTAGTCCTTGATCTCGACCTCAGGCTTTACGTAAACCTTAGCGGAGAGAAGAAGACCGTTTTCATCAATGGAAACAACGTCAAACTCGGGCTGACCGACGGTATCGATAGCCGCCTCCTTGAGAGCCGAGGTATAAGAATCGGGAATAAGATCATTGATAGCATCTTCATAGAAAACGCCTTTGCCGTACATTTTTTCGATAATAGAGCGGGGAGCTTTACCCTTTCTGAAACCGGGCACGGAAATGTTTTTGACCTGCTTGCGATATACCGCACTTACGGCAGCGTCAAAGGTTGCCTTGTCAACAGAGAATTGCAGTTCATATCTGTTTTTTTCGATTACTTCAGATTTTGTTAAACTCATTGTGGTTTAAACCTCCGGTAGAATAAATTAAAATTTTTACATACATCTTATATTGTACTTTTTTTTGAAGCGTTTGTCAATAGCTTTTAAGAAATTATCCGACAATCTGCGGTAAAAAGTCAAGAAAATCAGCAGAGATCATTCTGAATTCGATATTTTGCCATCTGAATACAGAGCCTTGAGAATAGCATCCGTGTATATGCCCGAAATAGCACCTCGAAATATTGTATTCCATAAGAGTGTCCAATATCTCTATACATTCAAAATCGCCCCACACCGGAGGAAAATGAAAAAATACAATTATTTCCTTGCCTGTTGAGTCCGAAAGCCTTTTTGCCTCTTGGAGCGAAAGCCTGAGTCTTATGACTTCTCGGTTAACTATTTTGGCATAGTCTGCATTTACCGATTTTGACGGCTGTACGGTCTTATCGACAAACCATCCGCGGGACCCGGCGACTATATAGTCTTCAACTTCAATGGCGTTATTATATAAAAAATCTATTGATGTAATTGAATTTTCTGCAAAGAAGCGGCGCATTTTAGAGAGAGTTGACCACCAAAAATCATGATTTCCCTTCATGATTATCTTTCTTCCCGGCAAGGCATCAATCCATTTAATATCCGCTAAACAATCCTCAATGGTGAGCGCCCACGAAATATCCCCGGGAATAATGACGGTATCGTTATCGGTGATCACTTTCAGCCAATTCTTATGGATCTTTTCGATATAATTTTGCCATCTGTTTCCGAACACTTCCATAGATTTCTCGTTGGTAACCGTATCCAGATGAAGATCGGCCATAACAAATACCGACATATTTTCTCCTTTCGCAGTTTTATAATTTCTGAGAATAAATAAAAAAATACTGTAAATACTAAGTTCATCACCTGATGAGGAGGATAAGATAATGAATCAGAATGAAAAATGCACTTCTTCCAAGAAGTGCGGCTCCAAGGAGCACATCAAAGGAATCTGCTGTAACGTAAAGAACTGTGTACACCACGACTGCGACACTTACTGCACCGCCGACCAGATAGCCGTAGGTCCCAGCAGTGCAACAAGCAGTGCGGAAACAGTTTGCGCAACATTCAAGGAAAGAAAATAAGTTAAAACAAATCCCGACATTTTATTTTTCAGAGAGGGTTGCCCACGAGCATCGTCAGCAACCCTCTTTTGTTACGTAAATTACATAAACTTGTAAACTTCGTCAAGCATATTTGCCGAATCGATGACGGTCGAAAAATTAACCTTTCTCTTATCAAGGTCTCTGAGAGGGTAGGAAATCTCTGTTCCGGTAAGAGCGGAAAGCTGATCGAGAGCGCCTGTTCCCTCAGCCGCATCTTCTCTCGTGATAGATTTGTATACATCGGCCGCAAACTTATAAGGACTTGCCGTAGATACGACTACCATCTTGTTTGTGTCGTTGGTATCTGCGGAATATTTTTCCGCACAGCAAAGTGCTACTGAGGTATGAGTATCGGCAAGATATCCCGCATTGTAGAAGGAGCGGAGCGTATCTGCAGTTTCTTTCTCATCTGCAAAATAGCCTACAAAATTATTCTTAATTGAATTCCTGATATCTTCTCCGACGTCATAGCGTCCGCTTTCTGAAAGCTGCTTCATATATGCTGCGGTCTTTTCGGTGCCTGCCATAAAATAGAGCAGTCTTTCAAGATTGCTGGAAATGAGAATATCCATAGAGGGAGACATGGTAAGATGGAATTTTCGGTTTCTGTCATAAACTCCGGTATTGATAAAATCGGTCAGAACGTTATTGGAGTTTGATGCGCATATCATCTTATCTATCGGCAGTCCCATGCGCTTTGCAAGATATGCCGCAAAGATATTTCCGAAGTTGCCGGTCGGAACGCAGACGTTTATCTTCTCCCCTAGGACGATATCACCATTCTTGAGAAGCTCGCAATATGAATGGAAATAATATACGATCTGAGGTGCAAGTCTGCCCCAGTTAATGGAATTTGCACTCGAAAGGATGTATCCGTTAGCAAGAAGCTTTGATTTTGCTTCGGGGTCAGAAAAGATCTTCTTTACTCCGGTCTGTGCATCGTCGAAGTTGCCGTTGATAGCGCATACGTTGACGTTGCTTCCGGCCTGTGTTATCATTTGGAGCTTCTGCACCTTGCTTACTCCGTCAACAGGGTAGAATACCATTATCTTGACATTGTCAACATCCTTATGGCCTTCAAGAGCCGCTTTTCCGGTGTCACCCGAAGTTGCAACGAGAATGAGAGCAGTATTCTTTTCACCGGTTTTAACGAGAGCACGAGAGAGAAGTCTCGGCATTATCTGCAATGCCATGTCCTTGAATGCCGCCGTAGGACCTCTCCAAAGCTCGAGAGAATACATTCCGTCCTTGATCTTTTTCAAAGGTGCCGCTCCGTCCGGAAAAGATGAGGCACTGTATGCATTTGAAGCATCTTGGAGCAACTCATCGTATGTATAATCCGAAAGATATTTAGACAAAATTTCGGCAGCCTTTTCGGGGTAAGACTTATTTGCGAGCTCGGCTATCTCATCAAGCGTTATGCTCGGGATCGAATCGGGGACAAAAAGTCCGCCGTCATCGGCGAGTCCCTGCTTGATGACTTGTGACGCCGAATAAAGTTTTTTCTCAGGATCTCTTGTACTGAAAAACATCATTTTGTAAGTACCTCATTATTTTGCTTTGTATTTTATACGCCAAACGCGTTTTCTATGTGGTTTATTTTTAATACTTCCATAGTATTTTTATGCAGATATATTTCGATAACGTCAAATCTCGGCTGATAGTCGAAATATTTCGGATTTGAACGCAAATATGACCTGGCGGCAGTTACGGTACGGTTTTGCTTTTCCCTTGTTACCGCCGAAGCAGGCGAACCAAACGGTGAGTACAGATCACTGTCAACTGTTCTCGTCTTTACTTCAACGAAAGCCACCGTTTTATCCTTTTTTGATAGTGCGATTATATCTATCTCATTATGAGAAAGATGAATATTGCGCTCTAATATCTTGAATTTTTTATTTTTCAGAAAGCGAGCGGAAATATCCTCGCCGAGTTTTCCGATATCAGTTGTTTTCATCTTCTTCATTCAAAAAACGAATAAATTTAGTGCGGTATATTGACGGCTCTGCTCCGTATTTTCTGAGAGCTGTCATATGTTCCTTAGTACCGTACCCCTTGTGCTTGGCAATACCGTACATGGGAAATTTTTTATCCAATTCAATGCACAGCCTGTCTCGCGTTACTTTGGCAAGAATAGATGCCGCAGCAATAGACGGTGATTTTGCATCTCCTCCGACAACCGCTTTTGCAGGAATCGGGAAATTGCGAGCAATGTTTCCGTCTATCAAAGCAAAACTTGCCTTTACGGAAAGATTTTCAACGGCTCTGCGCATCGCATTCATGGTGGATTCAAGTATATTAGTTGCGTTTATATCCTCCACGGAGCCCTGTTCTATGGCGTAAGCCACGGCAGACTCGCAGATAACGTCATAGAGCACATCACGCTTTTTGGCACTTATTTTTTTTGAATCGTTAAGTCCTTCGATATAGATACCGCGCGGAAGTATTACAGCCGCCGCCACCACCGGTCCGCAGAGGGGACCTCTTCCTGCCTCATCGACACCGCACACGAATTCATATCCGTTTTCCCACAGCTCAGCTTCAAGATTATATTCGAGCATAAATCACCTCTCGTTATTAGGGAAGTCAAGCGATATCCTGCCGATCTTTCCTGCACGAAATTCATCAAGCAACATATTAGCTGTACGCTCAGTATCAATCTCTCCGCCCGAAACGACGAATCCTCGCTTTTTGCCTATCAATCTAAGAAGATCGTAATTGTCTGCTTCTTCAAAAGCAGGAACAACGTCTAATTTATATCTTGCGCAAAGAAGAGCAGGGTAACGCTCTCGCAATCTGCCGCAAAGTATCATGGCAACAGACTCAACGTCAAGAACGTCGTCCTTTATAGCACCTGTTATAGCCAGATTTTCTCCGACCTTGGTATCTTCGAATTTCGGCCAAAGAACTCCCGGCATATCAAGAAGCATAATGCCTATATCGGTGCTCACCCATTGTTTGTTCAACGTAACACCCGGACGGTTTTCTACCTTTGCTTTTTTATTTCCCGATATCTTATTTATAAGCGATGATTTTCCGACATTGGGAATCCCGACGACCATCGCCTTGAGTGAGCGTCCTACCATTCCTTTTTCTTCATATCGTTCTAATTTTTTGCTGCACAGCCCGCGAATGGCGGGAGTAATTTTTGAAATCCCATAGCCGCTGATGCAATCGGTTTCAATACAGACCGTGTTCTCATTCGAATAACGTTCTGAAAATGCCTTTGTCACCGACGGATCTGCCAGCGATGCTTTGTTCAGCAAAATTATGGAAGGTTTTGCGGCGCAAAGCTTTCTTATTTCGGGATTTTGAGAGCTATACGGTATTCTCGCGTCAAGAAGCTCTATAACTGCGTCTACATTTTTGAGATTTTCCGATATCAGGCGACGTGTTTTGGCCATATGACCCGGAAACCACTGTATAGTTTGTGATGGCATTACTTACCTCTTTGAAGTTAATCAACGGTGCCGAAGCGTGAAATCGGAGTCAGTCTCAGCACGACCTTGCCGAGAATACGGCGTGTATCCACAAGACCAATACGCGATGAACGGCTGTCGGCAGAATGGCTTCTGTTGTCTCCCATTACAAAGACCGTGCCTTCTTCCACAAATGTAACCGAGTCGGAATATGACGGATAATCGTACTGTATATAGTCTTCTTCCAATACCGTAGAATTTCCGTTCGCGTCGGTGATGGTAACCTTCATGGTATTTCTCAGATGCTCTATCTTAACCGTATCGCCTGCCACAGCTATAACTCTTTTTACGATCGGCTCATTGAGATCACCGTCTTCGGATCCGGTTTGATGAAATACGATAATATCACCGCGCCGTGGCTCATAGAAGATATCAGATACCAAGATATTTTCACCGTTCCGCATAGTATCATTCATAGAGTCGCCGTCCACTCTGCAGGTTCTTATAATAAAGGAGAATACAAGTACTATTACTGCAAATACAATGGCAAAAAGCTCTACCTGCTCAATAAGCCCCTTGATAAATGTATTTGAAGCGGAGTTTTTAGTTTCTTCATTCTTATCAATGCTTGACATACTTATCCTCCTTCCGAATTTAAAATTAAAATCAGATTACTTAACCAAAGTATCCATCAAAGTATATCCGTTGCGGACATACATACCCGTGCTTGCTGCGGTATCCTCATCAAAGGTATCAACACCCTCAAGCTCGTTTGCAGAAGAATATATAAAGAAGGGAACAGGTGTTATGGTATGGGTTCTCAAACGTACCGGCGTGGGATGATCGGGAAGGACCATGATCTTGAAATCCTCTCCGCAGGATTTGAGATACTCATAGACCGGAGTAAGGATCTTCGAATCTATAAGTTCTATAGAGAGCACCTTATTGTCTGTTTCGGCTCTGTGCCCACATTCATCGGGGCCTTCGACGTGGACGTAAACATAATCAGCACCGTCCTTGAATGCTTTCACGGCAGCCTGTGCCTTTCCGTCGTAATTGGTATGTACATTGCCCGTGGCACCCTCAACATCTACCGATTTCATATTTGCGCAGATACCTATTCCTTTTATAAGGTCAACGGCAGAAATAACTGTTGCATCAAGCCCCCATTTTTCTTTGAAAGATGGAAGTTGGGGCTTTTTTCCGGGACTCCAGAGCCAAATAGAGTTGCCGGGCTTCAATCCTCTTGCCTTACGTGCAAGGTTGATTGGATGATCCTTGAGTATATCATAGCTTTCCATCATCATCTTTCTGAACTCCGCACCGCCATCATCTTCTCTCGGTAAATAATCGCCGATACGCTTTCCGATGATATCGTGGGGACGTGTGAAATCATACTTGTCCATATCTGTTTTCCACATAAGACAATGGCGATAGCTCAAGCCGGTGTACAAATGTCTTACATCGTTTCCGAGCTTGGCGTTGATGGTCTTTACGAGCTCGTCAGCCTCTTCGGTAGTGATCTCGTCTGCGGAATTGTCGGTGATGATCCTATCTTCATATTTATCCTGCTCCTCTGTAAGCGTAACAAAGTTACACCTTATCGCAGTGTCGTCATCCTGCATGGTAAGTCCCATACTGAGCGCCTCAAGTGGCGAACGGCCCTTGGAATATACCTTAGGATCAAAAGAAAGAATTGCCATATTTGCGGTGTCGCTTTCGGGCACCATACCGTCAGGCACATTTGAAACGAGTCCTACAAGCGACCTGCTTGCCAACATATCCATACAAGGCTTGTTTGCTTTCTGCATAGGAGAAAGATTGCCCAAAGCCTCTACTTTTTCATCTGCCATTCCATCCGGAACAAGAACAAGATATTTCATAATATTTAACCTCTGGTAAACTGTATTTATTGCCACGAAAAAGCTATTTTGTACAAATTGCCTCATCGTGCAATAATCAAAATTAATTATATCACAAATTGCAGTTTTTTACAATATTTTTTTTAATTTTTTGTGACAAAACATTTTGAAATTTATAATTATTTGTTATTAAAAAGTAACAAATTAAAATAATTCAATAAAACTGTTGAAAAATACTCTCGATTATGATAAAATTATTGTACATTTATCTTTACGGAGAAAATACCGATATGTCAATTTCTGGCAAAAATCACCAATTAAAAAAGAAACTTATCATAACCTTAGCGATATTGGCGGTATCGTTACTCGTAATGTATACGCTTACGTTGATATTGCCTCTGATTTTTGAACGAATCTCAAGTGAAAATCAAGAGGAAACAGCAAATTTTAATTTTTACGAGCCTGATTTCGAGGAAAATATATTTGAGGACGAATACTATCTGTCTTTAATAAAAGACGGAATACTTCAGTATGATAATTCTACCGATTCAATAGTGGCAATAGATCAGGATAACGCCTCCGAACAAGGAGACACCGTGAAGTTTCTCACGGATTTTGTTTATTCCATAGTGAACGGCGATAACGAGCTGTACAATAGCTTTTTCAGCGAAGAATATATAAAGGAAAACGGCTTGAAAGAAAGTTTCACAATGCAAAAAATATATAACGGAAGGATCACATATTATTCAAGCGAGGATGTCTCTGATAAAAACGGCACATATACAAAATACATATATAAGCTAAGATACATGATATATGAAAACAACGGAACATTTCGTCAGGATATCGGCGAGGATTATAAAACACAATACATAGTTATAACAGACCGTGAAGGAAAATTGCTCATCGACGCTGTCAGCACACCCAAGTATAAATAAAAAGCACTGCAACAATACGTCACAAGTGCTTTTGAATGGTAAATGAATGGTAAATATATCGGTTCTCGTTCTCTTAATTATACAAAATTTGCATTTTGTATAATTTTATAATTATCACAAAATCAGCTGATCTGCGTAAGGCTTGAGTTTGACGTATGCGTTCCCCGTCTTTCTTTTGATTATATTTTTTACGTTTGGAGGTGTTTCCATTTGACTTCTGTCGGATTCGATACTATCGTTATCAACAATAGATACAGCGATAACACCGATCTGCGCCGATTGTTTGATTTTTTTCTTCCCATGGGTATTGTAAACTTTATTTTTCCTTATCGGTTTGATCTTTCTGTTGATAACATCACTTTATCTTCTGAGCGTTTGAAAAATTTTACGCGCTTAGCACAGAATGTTGCTCCGCGAGGCGTTCACGTAAAGGCTGCTCATGCTCTGTGTTTTATTGATGGAGTTTCACAAAACCGAAGTCTTGAAAAATTTTGCCTTTCAAAGAAAAAACATTCGGAATTTTTTGTGCTTCCTCTCTTTTCCGATCCGTCTGACAATAGATTTGCCACCGAATTAAACCGTTTACTTTACAGGCGCAGTATTTTTCCGATATTTAATTCATTTGATTCTATCGTTAAGACCGCACCGCGCGGATTTTGCTCCAAGCTGCTATGTTCAAATTCTGCAGGCTTTGTGCTTGACATAAATTTCCTATTCGACCTTGAAAATACTGAAATATTGAATCTTATTGTCAAAAACTCCGTACAGATTTTACCGAGTATTTCACATGGATTGGAAAATTATGTAGGAATTCAAGAAACTCTTAAATATTTTATACAACAATTCGGAAAGAACAATTACTATAAGCTTTGCTCACAAATAAACAAATGCTCAAATACAGTCGGTTTTTAGCCTTTACCGTTTGACATATATTTCTGCCTTGTTGCTTCCCCGCCGCGCAGATGCCTTTCCTGCTTGTTTATATCAAGGACTTCCTTGACTTGCGCGTAAAGCTTACTGTCAACTGTTTTTAAGACCTGCGTTACATCCTTATGCACCGTGCTTTTGCTTACGCCAAACTCTCCGGCAACTGCCCGTACTGTAGACTTGTTATCAACAAGATATCTCCCCAGAATCACACATCTTTCTTTTATGGAATGAATATACATATGCAACGCTCCGATTCGTAGTTATTCAATTTAAAATGTATGCTGAGCGTTTGAATTTTATTAACAATATATGGAGATAAATAATGCAAAAAGAAGTAACCAAATTCAAGGATTCCGATATAATGGAGGGCATGTCATCCATATCGGCAGTCATAAAAGCCATGGAGACTAATAAAACAGACAGAAAGATATATAACGTATACGTGGATTCTTCGAAGAAGAATTCAAAGAAACGTGAGATAGCTTATCTCACTCACAAATCGCGCGAGCTCGGATTCGGCATCGAATTTGTCGATGCCGATACCTTAGCGGAATTTACCGTAGGTAATTCTCACGGCGGTATAATTGCCTTTTGTTCCCCCAGAAATATCGCCCCGCTTGATCGTGAGAAGATTCTGCCAAACGGTGTGTACTATCTCTTGGAAGGCATCGAAGACCCATACAATTTCGGGTACGCAATAAGATCGATATATGCGTCAGGCGGTAACGGAATAATACTTTCTCCGCGAAATTGGATGGGCGCAGCAGGTGTCGTGGCAAGATCATCGGCGGGCACATCCGAGCTCATCGATATGTTTACTGCATCCCCCGAAGAGGCGATCGATATATTCAGAGCTTTGGGATATAGAATAATTTGCGCGGGTATAAGGGATTCCGAATCCATTTTTGATACAGACCTGCGAAAACCGCTCTTTGTAGTTTTAGGCGGCGAAAAGCGAGGAATATCAAGAGCTATACTCGACCGCGCGGATCAAATAGTGCGGATAGACTACGGAAATGAATTTAACGGTTCCCTATCGACCGCTGCAGCAACTGCAATTTTCGCATTTGAAATTTTAAGATTTAATAGATAATTTTTATTTTTATTGATTTTGTTTACTATTTGTTAAAAAATATATGCTATAATCATCATATATGTACAATATAAATTCAGAGGTATCCAAAATGAAGCGTTCTCTTGCCGTAATAGGCGTTGGAAATATGGCTAAATCCATAATCGCAGGGATAACGTCCTCAGGTCTTGACGTTTCGCCATTTTACCTGTTCGATAAAAATAAAGATACTTATCAGAGCATGGTTAAACATTCTTCTTTTGAATATTGCAATAATATTCGTGAAGCAGTATCATGCGCGGATTGTGTACTTCTTTCCGTAAAACCTCAAAATTATCCCGAGGTTCTTGAAGAGATAAAACTTGCAGATAATTACAGTAAGAAGCTCTACATATCAATTGGTGCCGGCATTACCTCAGACAGCGTTTCGAGCGCACTTTGCGGCGCTACCGTAGTAAGAGTTCTTCCGAATCTCCCCATGACTATCGGCAAGGGTGTATCTGCAATTTGCAAAAACGACAATGCCTCAGCCGATGATTTTGACTTTGTAAACGCCGTTTTTTCATCTGCCGGCAGTACTCTGGTCATAGACGAATGCGAAATGAACCGCATTATCGGTGTACTCTCCTCTTCCCCTGCTTATGTTTTTAAATTTATTGATGCGATATGCAAAGGCGCAGAAGCACAGGGGCTTGACGGAAAGGCTTTACTGGGTTCGGTTTGTGATGTGGTTATAGGGTCTGCGTTACTCCTGAAAGATTCTCCGGATTCTCCGTCTGAGCTTGTTTCAAAGGTCGCATCCAAGGGCGGAACCACTCAAAGAGCGATAGATAAGATGGACGAGTGCGGATTTGATGAGATTATAACTAAAGCGATGGTCGCTTGTACCGCGCGTGCCGATGAACTCGGCAAAACTAATTGAGCTTCTGTAGCAAGAGAGGTATATCGTTGAAAAAGAAAAAATTCGCTCTCTTTAACTCGAACAAAGAAAAAAAGGATGCTGTTGAAGAAAACAGAAAACCTACACTCGGCTTCTTTTTTAAGACTTTCGTCAGAAAATTTCCTCAGCTTCTTCAGCTTAACTTTTTGATGATATTTCAGATGCTGCCGTTTATAGTCATAGCAATCGTTTTCTTGGCGGGAGATAAAACTCCCTCCGCAACAAGTCCGGTCTTTGCTCCGCTGTACGGTATCAATCAATCACTTTACGTACCAAGTGTTTCACAGGCACTCGATATGTCATCGATCCAAATGGGATTGCCTGTATTCAGCACGACGATGAATTTTGTAATTATAGCGCTCGTGGTGTTTATGGCAATTACATGGGGATGGCAAAATGTGGGTGCCACCTACGTTATACGCGGATTAGTCAGAGGTGACGCGGTATTCGTGTTCTCCGATTTCTTCTACGCGATAAAACGAAACCTGAAGCAAGGATTTATATTGGGACTTATTGATTTCTTGTTGTGTGCTGTTTTGTGTGTTGATTTCTTGTTTTTCTATCAGAAAACGGGAACAAGCTTCGGAAACGACTTTATGTACTTTGTCATATTTGCGCTGGTGATAATATACTTTATAATGAGGTTCTATATATATCACCTTTTGATAACGTTTGATATGAAGAATTTTAAGATCATCAAAAATTCATTTATTTTTTCAATTCTCGGTATCAAGCGTAACATAATGGCGCTGATAGGCATAGTTGCCTTTATTGCTGTCCACATAGCATTGATAATGTTGCTTATTTCCGGCCCCCTCGGATTTACTGTAATTCTTCCGGCTATTTATATTCTTCCCGTAACGGCATTTATGGCGGGATACGCTTCATTCCCAATAATAGACCGATATCTTATCGCTCCGTATGCAGCCGAAGAAAGTGACGATTTCGTTTATCTCAAACCAAATGATACGGATTCCGAAAGCAAAAGTGAGGAATGACCTATTTATTAACTTGATTTCATTTTTTATGAAATAATAAATCAAAAAGCAAAGGAGAAACCATGAGTATTAAAAGATTACTTTCAATTGCATTGTGCGTTGCAATGCTGTTCGTTATTTCGGTAAGCTTCATTTCCTGTAACGATAATTCAGAAGGCAAGGAAACCGGCGCTGCTACAGACAAAGCAACCGAAGCACCTACAAGCGAAGCAACCCAAAAGCCTACGTCCGTACCGACTTCTGCTGCCACTAAGGCTACAAATAATACAACCGGAAGCAACAATAAGGACGACGAGGATGACGTTACCAAATTCGACCTTGACAAATTCCTCTATCCAATATGGTATGGAGATACAAGCTACGCTGAGGCAGCATTTGTAAGAGAGGCTGAGGACGGAGGAATAGATCCCATTGAGCTCCTCTATCCTATTGATGAGATCATTTCGGTTCGAAGCGCCGATCTCAAGATCAGCTACGTAATGGGCGAGGATTACTACGTAGATGAAGAGGGACGTCTCGTTATCATTGAAGGAGGAAATATTCCGGTTCTTGCATACGATGATTATTTCTTCCCGCTGACCAATGAAGAGCATGCTGAAAACAAACTCTCAACAAAGTTTCCTGCATACGGCAAACCCGGATACGGTTACATCAGAGCTGAAATAGGAACAAACAAGCCGGGTATGTCGCAGTGGACTCTGGCGGTAACCTATAAGCACACCGCAGACAGCATCGTAGAAGTTCCCGATGCCAAAAGTGACGTTTACTCAAAGCTTATCACAAAGCTCAATAACGGCGAAGATATAAAGATAGTTGCTACCGGCGACAGCATCACCGACGGTTGGTCTTCGTCTGAAAAGGTTGGATTGGCACCTTATTGTCCTCGCTATAACATCTTGGTAGAACAGTATATCAGATCTGCTTACGATGTGAACGTTACTCAGAAAAACGTCGGTGTAAGCGGATCGAAAACAGACGGCGGTATTTCAAAGCTGGATGAAATCTGCTCTGAAAATCCTGATCTTGTTATAATCGCTTTCGGAATGAATGACGGTTGCAGTATGCCCACTGACCAATATGTTTCCAACATTAACACTATGGTAGATACCATCAAGTCCAGATGCCCCGACGCATGCGTCGTTGTTGTAGGCACCTGTCTGCCGAACGATGAGGTATCGTGGAGCCCCGGAGCAAGCAACCCGATCCTCGTTTACCACAAGGATTATGCTCCCGCGCTTGAAGAAGCTGAAAAGAATTGGGACAATGCGGCTTTTGCCAACGTAACCCAGACCAATATCGAAATGTTTGAAAGAAAAGTATATCAGGACGTTGCAGGCTCTAACTCCAACCACCCCAACGACTATATGCACAGAGTTTACGCTCAGGTAATCATTCAGACTATATTCGGAGATTATCTCTACTATTAAGATACATAAATTCAGGGCTGTCGCGGTTGCGGCAGCCCCTTTTTTATCCGCCTTCAATGAGTTCAGATACCGTAACGAATTGATACCCTTCCTTGAGAAGCTTTGGAATGATGATCTCAAGAGCGTCACAGGTGGTATTTTTTACCGACGTGTAGTCATGCATGAGAATGATATCTCCGCCATGAAGTTCTTTATCAACCGTTTGAGCAATACATTTGGAGGAAGTGCCTTTCCAATCCAACGTATCAATACTCCACAGTACGACCGAATACCCCATGGATTTAGCCGCGTCTATTATATCCCGGTTGCACGCCCCTCGCGGTGGCCTGAAAAGTTTTGGACGAATCCCGATACTTTCATATATCACATCTTCGCATTTTTCCATTTCGCTTTTGGCATTTTCGGCATCAAGATTTTTGTTATTACTGTGTGAAAATGTGTGATTTCCAACCTCATGTCCCGCCGCGTATATTTTCTTCAGCGGCTCCGGATAATTTTGAATATTCACTCCTATCACAAAAAAAGTAGCCTTAACATTATATTTTTGCAAAATATCCAAGATACGCTCGGTGTATCTGGGATGAGGTCCGTCATCAAAGGTAAGAGCTATTTTCTTTGTAGGCTCACGACTTCTTGAAAAAACAATACTCGAATTTCCCGAGGCATAAATATCAAATCGCATCAAACACATTAATAACCCTAAAACCAATGCCGCACCGCACACTCTGAGGAAAGTTTTACGCATTTGTCAATTCATCCAGTGTGCCGAATCTGAATCCTTCAGACTTCAGCGCTCTTATTACATCACCTAAGATAGCCGCATTTGTTGCGGAGGTAGGATGCAGAAGCATGATTTCACCGTTGTGAATGTTGGAAAGTATTTTTTCCTTTGCCGCCGCATGAGACATCTGTGCATTATTGTCCCAGTCTGCATAAGCAAAGCTCCAGAATATCGTTTTATAACCAAGACTTGATGCAAATTCCATGCTTTGTCTGGAAAATTTACCTTCCGGAGGGCGGAAATATTTAGCCATTTCCCTGCCCGTCTTCTCCTTATAAAGCTTCTCAAGATTTTCCAATTCAACTTTGAACTCATCTAACGTCTTGCATTTGGTAACATCCAAATGCTTGCTTGTGTGGTTACATACAAGGTGTCCTTCATCGATCATCCTTATTATCAGATCGCTGTTCTTATATATAAGATTGTCAAGGACAAAGAATGCTGAAGGGACATTTTCTTCTTTTAAAACGTTCAAGATCTTTTCTACGTTTCCGTTTTCATATCCTGCATCAAATGTTAAATAAATTACCTTATCTTCAGCAGTGTCTCCATAACGCTTATCAACGTAATATCCGCCGTAATCCTCAACAAAACTCATATTCGAATCTGCTGTCGGCTGTTTGTGCTCTTTGTTTCTTTTGCAATACCAACTGTAAGTCTGATTCTCAGCCGATACCGATACTGAACACAGAGAGATGATACACAAGCATATAATCAAGAAAGTTAAAATTCTTTTCAAGATTTTCACCTCCCGATTCTTAGTGTGTTCTTTTAACGATAAATTAAACAATGAAATATTTAACACAAACTTTGAAATAAAAATTTACATATTATACTTGAAAAAAAAACGTATTTATGATATATTGTATGGGTACACTACGAAAGGATGAAGCGAAACATGGACATAAAAAAACTGATTAAAAAATCATTAAATACTGCTTGTATTTATTTCACTTTTATAACAGCAGCATATATGCTTTGTATGGTCTTTATAACGGTTGGCGACGATTCTCCCGCGGTTGAAGTATCTCGTGTATTGCTTTTCTTCGTTTTCTCTTTATTATGGACAATAGCTGACTTGATCAGAGAGATTAAGCAAATACCCGCACCCCTCGCACGAATCATTCATTTTATGATCTGTCTGTTTGCATTTTACGCGTGCTTTATGCTTTCGGTAGGGATGTTGCCGCAAAATATATTGACAGGTCTTGTAATTTTTTCTTTAGCATATTGGGTTGTTCTTGCTGTAAAAAACTTCTTTGACTCCCGACTTAAAAGAAACCGGGAGCAAACACAGCAGTATAAAGGACAGTTTAAAAAGAAATGATCATATCCTCCGTGATTTCGCTTTGCTCCAAGTTCAAATCACGGAGGTTTTTATGTTTAAAAAACTGCTTTTTTTCTCTTTATTTATTGTAATCATATATATGTGGATGTCTTCTTGCTCCGCAAGAGAACCGGAAAGCGAGGAAGAGCCGCCTCACTTATCAAGCGAGCAAAGTGCAATAGACGATTCTCATCAATCAAAGGACGTATTTTTGGAACAAAGCAAAGATGCCGGAGAAAAATATATTGACTCTTTTATTTTTTTAGGCGAATCGACGACCTATCATATGAAAAATCGCGGGGTTCTTTCCGGAGGTCAAGGCACCACACAGGTGTGGGGTCCCAAAAGCGGAACACTGATGCTCGACAGTTCCACTGCCAATTGCCGTATAGTTTATCCCGAAACCAATGAAGAAATAGATATTGCCGAAGCGGTGCGGCGCAAGCAGCCGAAATATATGCTCCTCACCTTCGGGCTTAACGGAGCAGTAAAAAATATATCATATGGTGCGAGCTATTTTAAAAGCTGTTATTCTAAGCTTATAAATACAATAATGTCTGCCTCACCAAATACGGTCGTAATTCTTCAATCCTGCTTTCCAATAGCGGAAAATATGGATATGAGCAGCTTCAGCGTAGATGCAGAGCAACTCAACAAATATATCGACACTATCAACGGTTGGACCTCTGAGCTTGCAAATGAAATGAAACTGGGATATTTAAACACAAGCGAGATCCTAAAGGATTCAAAAGGCTTTTTAAACTACGAATACCAAATAGGAGACGGATATCATTTGACCGCTGAAGCCTACAAAAAAATATTGTACTATATAAGAACTCATGCTTATATGGGGGCAACTGAATGAAAAAAGGCATATTTATTACAATTGTAATATGTCTTATATTCTCTTCGTGTACCTCGAAAGAATACGACGATTCAATAACCTGCGAATATATTGCCAACGAGCTTGAAGAAAAGCTTTCTGCCTCGTTAGAGTATGCTGCGTATTCCGAAGACGATATAAGACTTTTATTTGACGAAACTGCCAATTTCAGCGATTGCGCTCTTGTATATTCTGTATCGTCAGACGATATAGGAGAAATAGGTGTGTTTAAAGCCGAGAATGAGAAAGATGCAGAAGTCTTGCTTGGAAATGTTAAAAAGTATCTTGAATCTTTAAAAAGTGAGAAAAAATGGTTTGTTGAAAATTATTTACCCGACGAGCTTGACAAAATAAACGGAGCAGATGTAAAACGCTTTGGAAAGTATGTCATACTTGTATTTGTCGAGAATGATAAAAAAGATATTTTATTCGGTGAGGCTGAAGATCTTCTGAAAAAACACCAATAACACAAAAACTTCAGCTTTGTAATTATATATTCAATAAGCAGTAAAAGGTTCTGTAATAAACGTTGTGTAAGCCAACATTATTACAGAACCTTTTAATTCGTGTTGAAATGGCACAAATACCAACTCTTGTTTTTGTACCTGTCAGGGCTTATTTTGCCTTAATATCAATAAAAAGTAGCAACTTCCTGTTTTGGGGGCACAGCAAATTCTGTGGATTCGACATAAAGCACCGGGCCTTTGTTCTTGTAGAGCTTGTGCGGTTCTATCTTCAAGATTCCCTTTACCGTTACCCAATCCCGGGTCTTCAGTTTGACTTCATTCTTAAAAACACATATCATGCCGCTGTATTGGATATCATCAACGCAACAAGTCATAATATGCCTTCCGAGGATCGTCGAATTTTTCGGAAGCCTCGGATCGTTTGCAACTATACCCTTGAACTTGATATCTTTGTTATTGTACTTCAAAAGATCTTCGGTCATATCTCTGTACCAGAGAGCGTAATCCTCGTCAGCTATCTCAATAACCGGAGCCTCCGGATCAAAAGGAAGAGGATCCTCAATCTCATCGTATTCAACGTGTCCGTCGGGATAGTCATATACAATCGCCGGGCGGCGCGATATTCCGCGGATTATCTTATGAATCTCCTCTTTATCAGTGCTTTCGGATGCACGGTTAAGTACAACCATTTCGGCGTCCTTAACTTTATCGAAAACCAACTGACGCATATTGCTGTTGTAGGAAATAAATGTGTTTGCGTCTGCAAACATCATATTTTGGTATATTCCCCAGTTTTCCGGAAAGTTATCATATAAGGTCTGCAACAACCACATTCCGTTATATTCGATGATTATCCTGTCAAGCTTTCTGCCCTTAGTGTAAGATAGAAGCTTTTCCTCGGTTACCATATCCTCTGAATCTATGGTCTCAATAGTTACGTTATGTCCCCAAAACTTTGACGGGTCTAACTCCTCGATTCCTTCTTCGCAAAGCAGAATAAGAGTTTTTTCGCCGCTGTTGAAGTTTTGATCGTTAAGAGATTCCTGAATGATGGTTGTCTTGCCGCCTTCAAGAAATCCCGTAAACAGATAAACAGGTATTTTCATCATTATACTCCAAACAAAGCAGAAATAGCTTCCTCATTTATCTTTGAACCGATAACGCAAAGCTTTCCTATATTTTCGGGACTTCCGGTCCTTACATCGGATTCACCGGGTACGTAATCGAAATATATCCAATCTCCGAGTTTTGACTCAACCATACCTTTGGCACGAAGTATAGTGCCGTATTTCTCACTGTCATTGAGCGATTCAAGAATGTTGCTTATTTCTTCCCGTGTGAATTTTTTAACGGTTTCCCTGCCCCAGCTTGTGAAGACATCGTCAGCATGGTGATGATGGTGATGATCGTGCTCGTGGTGATGATCGTTGCAACCGCACTCACAGTCATCATCGTGGTGATGCTCGTGGTCATCGTGATGATACTCATGCTCATGCTCATGCTCATGATCGTGCTCATCGTGATCGTCATGCTCATGATGTCCGTGCTTATCATGGTTATGATTGTGATGTTCGTCGTGCTCATCGTGTTCGTGGCAACCGCACTCGAATTCTTCATCGTGGTCGTGATGGTGGTGCTCTTCATCGTGATGATGCTCGTGATGATGACCACATATAGGACAGGTATCCTCGTCTATAAGCTCCTTTATGTGGTTTTCAAGCGTAGATTTTTTCTCAATTGCGGCTATGAGAGAATTTATATCGAGCTTATCGGCAGGTGTGGTTATAATTACGGCATCGGAATTTTTTGCTCTTACAAGTTCAAGAGCTTCCGCGAGCTTCGCATCCGTAGTTTTATCGGTATGGCTGAAGAGTACGCAACCTGCGCTTGAAACCTGATCGCCAAAGAACTCTCCGAAATTTTTCATATACATTTTGCATTTGTTAACGTCAACCACCGCAACAGAGCTGTTGATTTCGGCACCCTCTATATTTGCGGACAAAACGGCCCTCGTTACGTCGCTGAGCTTACCTACCCCCGATGGTTCAATAAGAATACGGTCAGGCGCATACTGCTCTACCACTTTTTTTAGAGCCTCGCTGAAATCTCCTACCAGCGAGCAACAAATACATCCGGAATTCATCTCCGAGATCTCTATCCCGGAATCCTTTAAAAATCCTCCGTCGATTCCTATTTCACCGAACTCGTTTTCGATTAGGACTATCTTTTCTCCTTTATATGCTTCGTGTATAAGACGGTTTATCAAAGTTGTCTTTCCTGCTCCGAGAAAGCCTGAAATAATATCTATTTTTGTAACCATTACTACCTCTCAAAAATAAATTAATAATATATTAAACAAAGGTTGCCGCATAAAGCCGCAACCCTTGTCGTGATTATTGTAAAGCTTATGCCTTGTTAACAGAACCGAAAAGCTCCATCTTTTCCTTAACGGTAGCTTTGATAGCTTCAACGCCGGGAGCGAGAAGCTTTCTGGGGTCAAAGCCCTTACCCTGAAGATCCTTGCCTGCCTCTATATATCCTCTTGTTGCGGCTGCAAATGCAAGCTGGCACTCGGTGTTAACGTTGATCTTTGCAACGCCGAGGGAGATAGCCTTCTTTATCATATCCTCGGGGATACCCGTACCGCCGTGAAGAACAAGGGGCATATCACCTGTCTGCTGCTGAACTGCGTCGAGAGTCTCGAAAGAGAGTCCCTTCCAGTTTGCAGGATATTTACCGTGAATATTACCGATACCTGCAGCAAGCATGGTTACGCCGAGATCGGCAATCATCTTGCACTCTGCGGGATCTGCGCACTCACCGGCTCCTACGACGCCGTCCTCTTCACCGCCGATAGCTCCGACCTCTGCCTCGAGAGACATACCCTTCTCGGCACATACCTTAACAAGTTCTGTGGTCTTAGCTACGTTTTCAGCGATCGGATAATGAGAGCCATCGAACATTACGGAAGAAAAGCCTGCTTCTATGCACTTGTAGCAGCCCTCGTAAGAACCGTGGTCGAGGTGAAGTGCAACGGGAACGGTGATTCCGAGCTCATCGATCATACCGTTTACCATACCAACGACGGTCTTAAATCCGCACATATACTTACCTGCGCCCTCAGAAACGCCGAGGATCACGGGAGAGTTGAGCTCTTGTGCTGTCTGAAGGATCGCCTTTGTCCATTCAAGGTTGTTGATATTGAACTGACCGACGGCATATTTTCCCGCCTTTGCTTTCTGAAGCATTTCTTTTGCTGAAACTAACATTATATTTATCTCCTTTAATTTTATTCCACGTAGTATTATACACCATAACTCCCTAAAAATCAAGTAGTAGTCAGAAATTATTTTTTAAAAATTAACAAAATTACCTTGAATAATATTACTATAAATGTTATACTTATTTCACAACGTTTTCAAAGCACTTATATCAAGCTTTTCGGTATTCAGAACTTTCCGGTATTAAAAATTGTGTTAAACTGTATCGCGAGGAGAATTATTCATGAACAATAAAAAAGTTTTAAATAAAGCGGAACTGGACGACCTGCTCCGTCAGGTTTACGGTGCTTTGCAGGAAAAAGGCTATGACGCTTCTTCTCAAATTGCAGGATATATCCTTTCCGAGGATCCTATTTACATGCCCGATTGGAAGAATGCCAGAGGTGTAATACAGCAGGTGGATCGCGACGATCTGCTTCGATTTATAATAGATTATTATTTGGAAAACAGATTTGATAAAAAATATGATCAGGAAAACAATTAGTCTTGTCGCTGTATTTGCTCTTTTGTGCATATTCTTCTTCCCTGTCGCTGTTAATGCAGTCGATGAAAATGAGATCGATATGATTGGTTTTGACATTGATAAAAGAGCGGGTGCGGTCTATTTGTACAGCTATGAGGGAGACCGTGTAATGCTGTGCCGCAATGGTGAGGATACCATAGCTCCTGCTGCTACTGCCAAAATGATGGCAGGGCTTGTAGTATGTGAAAATTATGCGACGCGGTTGGAAGAAGATGTAACGGTAACAGAAGACATGATTTCGGACATTGAGGGGACCTCTATGGGGTTAAAGGCCGGAATGGTGGTTACACTTAAAGATCTATTGCTCGGAACCGTATGCGGCGGTAATAACGATGCAGCACAGGCGATGGCTATAGCCTGCACCGGAAGCTTGAAGAAATTCGTTGAAGAAATGAACATCTTGGCTGATTGCTTATATATGAAGAATACGGTATATAAAAATCCTACGGGACTTGATTCCAAAGGCGCCGGAACAACCCTCTCGGATACGGCAAGGCTTGCCAGACGTGCGGCGGAAAACGAATTGTATGTTTCGGTCTCTTCCCTACCGTCCTTTGAGCTTGTGCCGAAAGTTGGCGAATCAAAAACGGTATATAACAGAAATGCTTTGGCAAGTCAGTTTTCCGCTACAGGATATACAAACAAATACGCGAAGGGCTTGATATCCGGGAATACAGATGAAGGCGGGTATGTTCTCGCTTCGTATGCCTGTAAGGACAATACGAGCTATTTATGCGTCGTCATGGGGGCGCAGGCCTATGACGGAAATATATATTCTTATTCAACTGCGAACAAGCTGTTTACGCATGTATTCGGGAACTATTCTTTAAAAAAGATAGCCAATGCGGGAGACAGCTTAATAACACAAGAAGTCGATCTTTCGGTGTTTAACGGAAAGAAAGTAAATCTTGAATGTGTGCTTACTGATGATGTTTTCGCATTTGTCAGTGACGAATTAAACGTGAAAAATGATATTACATACAAGACATATCTCCATGTAAAAGACCTGAAAGCGCCGATATCCGCAGGAGATGCTGTTGGTGGCGTAGATTTTTATGATAACGGCATACTTATTGCAAGCGCCAAGCTGGTTGCGAAGGATGATATAGAGGCAAATGCAATATTGTATTCTTTAGACCGCATCAAAAACATTATGTTCAGTCGCTTTTTCTTGATTGGCGTGATAATTTCGTGCATGACTGTATCGGTATTTTTGTACACGATCGGCAAGTACGAAAGACATAAGAGGGTAGGAACGGTAAGATTTAATAAATTTTCATAAAAATGACCTCGAAAAATTCCGAGGTCATAGCAAACATTATTTTTTGATCTTAGGTGCGTCCGAATCGTTCTTGTCTGCCCTCTTGTTAATAAACGCGAATATACGGAAGTTTTTCTGCCCGAGAAAATATGCCAGCCAGCTTGTAAGCATTGCAGGTATACATATCATAAAGAAGGTCGGCCAGAGGCTGTTCAACTGCACATATGTGCCCGAAACAGGAAGGCTTACCGAGGTTATTATACCGAAATACATACCCTGCAGAAGAGTAGCGATCAATCTCATTATGAACATCATGTTGTTTGAGCCGATAATGGTTGCAATCAAATAAAGGATCGCCATAAGTATATTGGGTATGTTTGCTATGAGTGAGAGCAACAGTCCCAAATGAGGACGGTAGGGCTTCTTCCCTACATCGACCGATATTTTATCCTTAGCTCCTATCTCCCACGAAAGCGTGTAGATAAGGAACAGATAGAACAAAACGGCAAATATGCTTACTATCAGTGTGAAGGTATCAAATCCCGAAGACTCGATATGTATTTGGGTTGTTGCCAAGGTAAGCGAGACACCGAAAATCGATATCGCAAATTGGTTGACAAACATCTTCACTATATTGTATGAATACTCGTGAAAAAACTTTTTCATTTTTCCCCCAATGTTTTAATTATCATCTTGTTTAATTATAATGGATATCCGTATGTTTTTCAATATTTATTTATGAAAGTTTACATTTTATCCAATAAAACTTTATCTTATTAACAATTATTTTAATTTTGTGGAGGCGTTATGAATTACGCGATACCGCTGAAATCGCTCCCCCCTCTTGTGAGAGAATTTGCTTCATATAAGACTGTGATGCAGAATGCGTCCGAAAAGACAGTTTCTGAATATCTGTTTGACCTGCGTACCTTTTTTCGCTTTTTGTTGGCAAGAGACAGGAAAATAGATTTTACTTCCGAAGAGTTTGAAAAAATAGACATAAGCGGAATTGACCTTGATTACATAAAAAATATAACTACCGAAGACATATACGAATTTCTGATGTATGCAGATGGTGTCAGAGGGAATATGGCATCGGCAAAGTCCCGAAAGCTTTCAGCAATAAAGGGCTTTTTTAAATATCTTCACATCAAAAGAATGATGATAGACGAAAACCCGGCGGCAAACATTGAATCCCCGAAAAAGAAGCAAACACTCCCGAAGTTTCTTTCGATTGAAGAGAGCCTTCTGCTGCTTGAAGCCGTTAAAAACGACCGCGAATCAAAATCCCGTGTCAGAGATTATGCCATAATAACGCTTTTTCTCAACTGCGGAATGCGTGTATCCGAGCTTGTGGGAATAGATCTCAACGATGTGGATAGGAGTTTTCGCTCCTTGACCGTAACAGGAAAAGGAAATAAACAAAGGATAGTATATCTGAATTCTGCGTGCAGAGAGGCTCTTTCTGATTATTATGCGGAACGAATTGGAGAAAAGCATAAACAGACTGCATCGCACGCGCTGTTTTTGAGTAATCGCGAGCAACGCATAAGCGTAAAGACAGTACAGTGGTTGGTATACAAATATCTTGAGATGGCAGGACTTGAATCAAAGCATTATTCTGTACATAAGCTGAGGCATACTGCCGCTACTTTGATGTATCAAACCGGGAATGTGGACGTTCGCGTTCTCAAGGATATACTCGGGCACGAGCAGCTCAACACGACCCAGATTTACACTCACGTAAGCAACAGAAGTATGCAGGAGGCTATGGAATACAATCCGCTCTCAACGCAAAAGAGCCTGCCAAAGGACGACTTTACTCCAATTGAGAAAAAAGATGATGAAAATTAAATAACAATGTTCTAAAATTACATACCCTTCCGTATATTTTAATGAAAATATATCGGGAGGGTTTTGTTGTGGAACATTCTATTTATAAAGATATTTCGGAAAGAACCGGAGGAGATATCTATATTGGGGTTGTCGGACCCGTAAGAACCGGTAAGTCAACTTTTATAAAGCGTTTTATGCAGACTGTGGTACTTCCGAATATCGATGACGGATATTCCAAGGAGCGTGCCCGAGATGAGATGCCGCAATCTGCGGCGGGAAAAACGGTTATGACGACCGAGCCGAAATTTGTCCCTGATGAAGCGGTTACGGTTCGCTTTGACGATAACATATCCATGCGTGTAAAAATGATAGACTGTGTCGGATATATAGTTTCCGAAGCATTGGGAACACTCGAAAACGGGCAGGAGCGAATGGTACACACTCCATGGCAGGAGGAGCCTATGCCGTTTGTTGCTGCGGCTGAATACGGTACCGAAAAAGTAATCAAAGATCACTCTACGATAGGCATTATGGTAACTACCGACGGAAGCATCGGCGAAATATCGCGCGACAGCTACATTCCTGCAGAGGAACGGGTCGTTTCAGAATTAAAGTCAATCGGAAAACCTTTTGCAATTGTTTTAAACTCTGCCGATCCGAGCTCTGAACGTGCTGTTGCACTCGCATATGAGCTTGAAGAAAAATATAAGGCACCGGTAGCGCTGGTAAGCTGTATCGACCTTGATTTTGAAGACATATCGCATATTTTAGAGCTGATTTTGCATGAATTCCCTGTTTCCGAGATGGTATTTAACATTCCTGCATGGATATCCTCGCTTGATTCAATGCATCCGATAAAGGTATCTCTTGTCAATGCAATAGCAAATTTGGCATCAAATGTAGAAAAAATCGGAGACATCAAGAATGCGGCATCCTGTCTTCGGGATAATGAATACATAAATTCGTATTCCGTGAAGAACATAAATCTCGGAAATGGTTGCGCCGAGCTTGAGCTTGAATTTGCCGAGTCGCTGTATTATTCCGTATTAAGCGAGCTTTCGGGATTTGGAATATCCTCCGAAAAAGAACTTATCAAGATTCTCAGAGAGCTTTTCGAGATGAAACAAAAATATGAAAGAGTTGCCGAAGCGCTTGAGATGGCTGAAAACAAGGGATATGGCATAGTTATGCCGAATATTGATGACCTCCGTCTTGAAGAACCCGAAATAGTCAAGCAAAACGGCTCGTATGGGGTAAGACTATGCGCATCGGCACAGTCTATCCATATGATAAGAGCCAATATTGAAACAGAGATCAGCCCCATTGTAGGCACTGAACAACAATCCGAAGAGCTTGTCAGATCGATGCTAAAGGAATTTGAGTCGGAGCCTCAAAAGATCTGGAACTCAAATATGTTCGGTAAAACTCTGTATGAGCTTGTGAATGAAGGACTTCATACAAAGCTTGAACACATTCCCGACGAATCGAGAACGAAGCTTTCCGAAACGCTTGAACGCATCGTAAACGAAGGAAGCAACGGACTTATTTGCATTATTCTATAGAATAAATTCAGATATCCCTGCTACCCTATGAATTTAATCATTTGTAAATACGCCAAAAATAAGCCGAAGGTCACGCCTTCGGCTTTATTCTTTCTATAATTTCTATCGCATCTTGCGGTAGAAATTTTTCAAGGCTCTGCGAGCTTCGTATCCGCTCGCGGATCATGGTAGAGCTTATGTTTGCGAGCGCATCATCTGTCTTCAAAAGGACTGTTTTCACATCGGGACAATGCTCTTCGTTAAAGCGCGCCATGTTTTTTTCGTATTCTAAATCAACATCATTTCTATAGCCTTTCACGATCGCGCAGGCGCCGATCTCCTTTGCAAGATGCCACAACCAATCGCGTGAGGATATAACGCACACATTTTCAATGTTGCTCAGGCAAGCCTTTGCAATGGCTTCTCTTTCTTCCAAAGAAAACATATATTGTTTTTGATCGTTTATCATCACTGCAACGTAAACGAAATCATATAATTCCATCGCTTTTTTTACTATAAAAATATGTCCGTTTGTCATAGGATCAAAGCTTCCCGGAACTATAGCTATTCTTTTATTATCCATGAATACCTCCGCTGTTAAAGTTTTGGTTTCAGAACAGTAATGTATGTTTTACTGTATTTTGATTGCTTTTCAATTTTGAAATGTTCAACAAGCTTATAATCTTCGCCGAAGAACGCATCTTCTCCACTCTCGCAAATAACGAGGGTTGTGGACTTCAGAATGGAAAAATCGAGCATTGCCATAAGCGCGGGCTTGTACAGACCTGCCGCGTATGGGGGATCCAAAAACACTATATCGTATTGCTTACCATGCGAACGTTTGATAAAATCAAGATAATCAGACTGATATATTGTGCACCTATCTGCAAGCTTTGTCTTACGAGCATTGGTTTGTATGACATTTACAGCGGCTTTTGAACCGTCAACAAGAGTTGCAGACGCCGCCCCTCTGCTTAGTGCTTCAAGTGCCATTTGTCCCGACCCGGCAAAAAGGTCGAGAACGCTCCTTCCTTCGATATCAAACTGGATCATGGAAAAAACAGCTTCTTTTACCCTCTCCGCGGTAGGTCTTGTAGCATCGCCTTCGAGTGTTATCAGTTTGATTCCCTTTGCACTTCCGGTTATTATTCTCATCTTTTATCCTTTCTTCTGAAGTACTCGAACACGTTGTGCGCGTCGCCTGTACCAATACCCTTAACAGCCGAAATTTCTTCTTCTGTTGCATTTTTAAGTTCTGACAAAGTACCAAACGCTCCAAGCAGTGCTTTGGCTTTTGAGGGCCCTATTCCGGCTATATTTTCAAGAGAAGAGTGCCTGAGGGTAGACCGCTTTGCCGCCATTACTTTGTCTACGGTAAACCTGTGAACCTCCTCCTGTATCTTGTATATCAACATAAAAACTGAGCGTTCTTTTGCTATATTTATTTCCTCGGTATCAGTACAAAGAGCTCGTGTCTTGTGAAAATCGTCCTTTACCATGCCGAATACGGGGAGATCGACGTTTTCCTCGCACAGCACCTTCTTTACCGCTGCAATATGCCCTTTTCCGCCGTCTATCAATATAAGGTCGGGGTATTTTGCAAAAGAACCGCTTTGATCCTCTTTCAAATGCCCGATCCTGCGCCGCAGAGCCTCTTGCATTGATGCGTAGTCATCGGTCGTGTTCAAGACAGATTTTATTTTAAAAAGTCTGTAATCTGCTTTACATGGTCTTCCGTTTTCATATACCACCATTCCCGCCATAATATTTTCCGTGCCTATATTTGAAATATCATACGCCTCTATCCTCTCGGGAACTGTTTCCAATTTCAGCAGTTGAGCAAGACGGAGCAATACGCCTTCGTCATTTTGGCTTTCGATCTTGGTTTGTCTTGCTTTTTCCTCGGCGTTTCCGCATACCATCAAAGCCAGTTCTTTATTGACTCCGCGCTCGGGGTGTTTTATATAAACGCGGTGCTCGCCTCGCTTGCTCAGGAACTCTTCGAGCATTGCAACATCATCATTTTCAAGCTCAAACGAAAGTAACACCGACCTCGGAATATAATCCCTTTGGATATAGTGATCTGCCAAAAAGGAAGCCAATGATTCGCTGTCCGTTATGGCGTTGGTATTAAAAACAAAGTCGGCTTTATCATTTACAATACCTCCGCGGATATACATTACCGAAATGCAGCTTGCAAATTCGTCGGAATATAAGCCGAATACATCCATATTGGTATCGGGGGAGGCAACGACGCTCTGCTTTTGATTGAGACGTTCAAGCGCGCGTATGGTATCTCTGCACCTTGCCGCCGCTTCAAATTGCTCGTTTTCGGCAAATATTTGCATTTGTCCGGTCAGCATTTTTGTGGCAGAGCCGATATTTCCTCTGAGTATGTCTGAGGCGCATTGTAACAGCGAAAGATACTCATCCTTTGATACAAGGCCGGTACAAAGCCCGCAGCATTGTTTCATTTGATAGTACATACAAGGACGCTCTTTTCCGAAATCTTGTGGAAATTTTCGCTTACAATTGGGTATTCCGAGAGATTTGTGTATGATATCGAGTATTGAATATGCTATAGAACTTCCCGAAAAAGGTCCGTAATATTTACCTTTATCCGACAGACGAGACCTTGTAAACAGTATTCGCGGATATTCTTCGTCGGTTATTTTTATATAAGGGTATGATTTTGCATCTTTAAGCTTTATGTTATATTTTGGGGTATTTTGCTTTATCAAAGAATTTTCAAGCGTCAGCGCCTCAATTTCGGTCTTGCAGACGATATAATCGAAATCTTCTGCATTGTAAACCATTCTTGATGTCTTTACGTTCTTTTTGCTTTGCTGAAAATATTGTGAAACTCTGTTTTTCAGTTTACGGGATTTGCCGACGTAAATTATCTTTTCGTTTCGGTCCCGCATTATATATACACCGGGACAAAGCGGGAGAGAATTGGCTTTTTCCAAAAGCTCTTGAGTTCTTTTTTGTGTATTGGGCATAAGCTTTTCCCTTCTTGTCCTGTAATTAAAATAAGAGGCCGTAAAATCGGATTACAGCCTCATGATGTATCTATAATTTTAATCTGCCAATCCGGTCTGTACCAAATTGATCAAACCGTCAACCGCTTCGTTTTCGTCTACACCGTCCGCGATGATAGTAACGACCATTCCCTTGGCTATGCCGAGAGAAAGAACGCCGAGCAAGCTCTTTGCATTTACTCTACGTTCATCCTTTTCTATCCAAACCGAAGATTTGAACGTGTTTGCCTTTTGAATGAAGAATGTCGCAGGTCTAGCATGCAAACCTATGTTGTTAGTAATAGTCATTTCTCTTTTTACCATAATATGAATTGCTCCTGTTCCTATATAGATCGTGACGTTTATCTAACCTCGATAAATCGTCGACCGGATGTAGAAATAAATTATATACATTCTTATATTAATAGTATATCAAAAAAAGCATATAAAATCAATAGCTAAATATTAGTGAAATTACATAAACTTTTCGCAAAAAAGTGTGAAAACATTCGCGTTTTGTACACAAAAGTAACAAATTAGCAAATCGGCGATATTAAATATCAATTTTCGTCAATCAATTCTATCCGAGTTACGGTAATATCCAATGTTACTTTTTCGGTGCAGACGGTATATGTTTGACCGATCGAAATATAGGTTGATCCGTTGAGAAGAAAAGATCCGTCCTCTGTGATAAGGCAAGAACACTTAATAACTCCTGTTCCGTATATAAGAGAGCCGTCAATCCCCTGGGGATACTGAACGTCCGGATATGCTTTTCCGTCCTTAAAAACCGTATTGGTTGCGGGCTGCTCTTGTATAACGGTGGATATTTCTTCGGATTTTACCGTAAGAGTGCCAAATGTTTCGCCGTCTGATTTGAAATATACAAGGTCATCCTTATCCAGCTCTCTGGTCGTATCTGTGGTTGTGTTACCGGTTTTGAAGGTAACGTAACACTCTTTCATGTTTTTAACACCGCTAAGCGTATCGAAAAAGCTATATCTAAAGTATATTCCAACAACGACTGCAATGACAAGAAGTATAATAACTGCGTCCAGCACTCCGAATTTTGGAAAACGACGTGTCTTTTCGCTTTTTGCCTTTTTTTCTTCGGATCTCATATTACATCCTCCTTATGTGTATATCTGCGTACAATATCCGCTGCAAGTGTAGGTTGGTAAACGCAAATCAAGCATTTCTCCGATGGCAACTCTGCAACCGTTTACGCTATAGCCTATTCCCTCGTTATAATCCGCCAAAGCAGTTATTTTTAAAGTAATATTGTATTTTTTGGGATTCTCCAAAATAACGCAGGTCATTTTTCCGTCTTCCAATACGTAATCGTAAACATAAGCATTTTCTATATTGGTTACTTCTTCAACAGTTCCGAGAGAATTTTTGGTTACTGAACTTATGACTGTGTCTCCGTTTTTTATCATATCGATATACTCCGGGCTGACGTCCTTTATTTCTACAAAATACGTGAGCTCTGTCTGATTATTGGCCCAAAGTTTTTCTATGTTTGTCCACGGAGAAAAAGCATAAATCAAAGAACCTATAACGGCAATCAGAACGAGAACTATCAGGAAATCTATAAAGTTAAATTTTCTTTTGACCTTCTTATCGCTTTTTGATATTTTATTGGAAATGTTATTCATATGCGACTCCTTTCTCAATTCAATTCGTTGTTTTCGGAAAGTTGATAGTCATCTATCACGGCGAGCTTTCTTTCATGCTCGTTGTTTCCTACTCTTACGAAGGCACATCCTATGGCAATAATGATCCAAAAAATGAAAAACACCCGATAGTTAAACCAAATATAATCGAATATTCCCATTATAAGAGCTCCGATGATCGAGATGACTGCTGCCGCTGTATAAAACTTTGATTCATTGTTCTCGGGCTTCTGAATATACTCGAAACATTTCTGAAAATAAAGAAATAAAAGAACGACCAAAGTAAGTATACCGCCTACGCCAAGTCCGAGCATTACCTGTAAAAACAGACTGTGGCTGTGCTCTGCTGCCTCTATTCCGGAATACGCGTAATAGGGATATATCTTTTGGAAAGCCTCTGTACCATATCCGATACCACCTACCCAGTAATCTTTGATAGCCCTCATGGATCCTATCCATGTATATATTCTATAGGATATCGAACTGTCGGATAAATTGAAAATGCTCAATATTCTGTCAATGACATTGTCCGGAAGAAGCATGGGAAGTACGGGCATTGCGAGAAGCAATACCCCGAACATTCTAAGTGTCTTTTTGCTGTACAAAGTAAAAAAGATAACAGTACAAACTGCCATGGCGATCCATGCACCGCGAGACCATGTGAATACAGTTGCCAAAATTAAAAGAATACAAGCAAATAACGAGATGAACTTCTCATTTCGATTTTTTGAAAGGACAAGATAAACGAGCGAAAAAGGAAAGATCAAAACGAGAAATGTAGCAAGCACATTAGGATTGTCAAAAAGAGAAACTATCCTTACCCTGATACCGGAGAAGAGACTTATATCAAGCCAGTTGCTACTGCTTTCTCCAAAGAAATATTCAAATATTCCTATTGACGCGACTATAGTCGCCGATCCCACAAGAGCTACTACACAACGCTTTATCCACGCTTCTGTACGCATAAGATTTACAAGCAGGAAATATCCAAGCATCAAAGTGCAGGACACAAGTGCAGAATTTCGGGATCCTATACCGCCCGCACTGAATATGCTTGCAAAAAAGATGATAAGTCCAAAAAGAAAAATCACACCGTCTACAAGCTCAAATTTGAATACTCTCTTTCCGCGAATCAATTTAATGGCATAGAAAAACGACGTTGTCAAAACGCAAGCACACAAACAAATGGTTGGATTGCTCATGAAGGATAAGAAAGGAACCATAGTCACCGTCAAAAGAACGCCGATCTCAGGTGAGGAGGCTATAAATACCAAAACAACCGCCATGAATATGGCAATTAAAATTTTCATAGGATGGATAAAAAACGCCAATATTCCCGCAACCAATCCAAAGAAAAGCATCAAATTTCCTTTTCCTCGACGGGGCTTTATATTTTTGGCAAGCGTTTCATCGGAAATTCCGAAGCATCCTTGAACTATAAGCTTTCCAATGCTGCTTTTCAGAATTGCATTTGAGAGGGATACTTTTGAAAACAGTAACGGCAAGGATACGATTATCAGTGCTATACCGATAATAAGATAATCCACACCTGCCGTTTCAATGTCAGGTATTATCATCCTCACGAAATATACTACAATAACGTACAGACCGAAGAAGAGGCCGAAGCTTCCGTAGTAATTCAGTGGTGCCGCAGAAAAGAATCTTATAATTTTTCGTCCGCGGGTCACAATAAAGCAGCTTTCCAGATCGCCTGATAAAAATTTTCTGATATGCCTGAATAATTTTTTGATTTTTCTGTCTTTAAATAAAAATTCTTTTAAAAAACCGTTCTTGAAAGAATTTTGAAGCTTTGTATAGCCGGAGCATATACGACCCCAAAATCCGTTCACAAGTGCGTTGCAGAAGATATCGGAAAGCTTGTCAAAAAGAAAAATAATGAGACTGAAAGAGGCTATGCCGGATCCTAATCGCTTGCGAGATTTTGGTCTTTTTTCATGCTTTGATGCTTCTTTTTGTAAATGTTTATTTTTTTCGTTTGTCATTTGCCTTCCTCCTTCCCGTGTATTTGAAATTTTATTTTTTGTATTTTTCGAATATATCAGGGCGGTTCTCTTTCGTAAGACGCAATGCTTCTGCACGACGCCATTCATTTATTTTTTCGTGATGCCCCGATATAAGCACATCCGGAACTTTAACTCCGTGAAATTCGTATGGGCGTGTATATTGAGGGTATTCAAGCATTCCGCTTGATATGCTTTCATTTTCGTAGCATTCGGGATCCGAAAGTACTCCGTCTACCAGCCTTGATACCGAATCGACAACTATACAAGCAGGTATTTCCCCACCGGTAAGCACATAATCCCCGATTGATATTTCCTCATCAACAATTTCATCGATTATGCGCCGATCAACACCTTCGTAGTGTCCACAGAGAATGATCACCCGATCGTATTTTGAAAGCTCCTCGGCCTTATTCTGATTAAAGAGCCTTCCCGCGGGCGACATATATACGACTCTTGTGGAAAGAGTATTGCCGCTGTGTTGATTTAAAATATGCTCATAGCAATTATATATAGGCGGTGCCGCCATAAGCATTCCCTTCCCGCCACCATAAGGAGTATCGTCAACCCGACGGTGTTTATCCTCGGAATAGTCTCTGATGTTATGGCAGTTTATTTCGACAGCACCGCTTTTTTGCGCCCTGCCGATTATACTTTCCCCGAGAACGTAGTTTACGAGGTCGGGAAAAAGAGTCATAATGTCAAAAATCATATATACCCCGCTCAGTCAAGCATTCCTTCAATAGGACGTACGAATATGCCCTTGCCTATATCAACGGAGATAATAAACTGATCTACCGCAGGGATCATTTTTTCACCCGATACTGTCTTTACTACATATATGTCGGAGGCACCGCGATTGATTATCTCGCTCAGCTTACCGTATATTTTACCGGTATCGGCATCAATAACATCAAGCCCTATCATATCAGCCAAAAAGTATTCTCCGTCTTCAAGGTCAAAATCCTCACGAAGAGCATACAGAATTTTGTTCTTGAGCAACATAGCACGGTCCATATCATCGACGCCCTTGAATTCAAAAATAACAAATTGCTTGAAAACGGATGATTTTGCTATCTTGTATTCTTCATAAAAAGCGTTGTTATTTATAAAGACACGAGAGAGAGAGGCAAGATCATCTTCACTGTTACACCAAGACTCAGCCTTAACGCCGCCTCTACAGCCGTGTGTGTTTATAATTTTTCCACATTCAATATAGCGATCATCCGTCATAAATGCTCTCCGCAGACTAAATTTAATAATACAAATTATATTATATTTTATATTATATCACAAATTTACCAACAATTCAACAGTTTGAGAAAAAATCATAATATAAGGATTTTAAAAAATAAAGCATAAATATTATGAAAATTTTGAAAAAGCACTTGCTTTTTTTGCTTTGATGTGATATAATAGCGACGTTGCAAGCTTGCAACACGGAATTCAATATACGGAGAGGTATCGAAGTGGTCATAACGGGGCTGACTCGAAATCCGACCGTCAATTGTTCATCTAATCCCTATAATCCCCCGCAAATCCCTCAAAAACCTTGATTTATTAGGCTTTTTCGTGGGTTCAAATTTAATATTATCGTAGCATCCCTCGCAAATATCCCTCCGTTTTCCGGAGCTTCAAAAGGATAGAAATCGAGGTTTGTATATACGGAGAGGTATCGAAGTGGTCATAACGGGGCTGACTCGAAATCAGTT
>CAYQEY010000010.1:0-36062 GCA_964416635.1 uncultured Lachnospiraceae bacterium
AGTCTGTAGCGGACTTTCACCCCCAAGTGATAGCGCATGCCGAGCGCACATAAAATAAAGAACAAGAGCGTCCCCTTGTTCTTTATTTTTATCTACGCTTAAAATATATCGCCGAAAAGATCGTCGAGATCAAAGTCATCCGAACCTGCCTTCTTGGGAGTCTCCTTAACGGAAACCGTTTCGGTATTTTTCTCGTTTACCGTCTTCTTTGCAGGCTCAGTCTTTATCTGCTTTTCCGCAACCGGAGCCGCGGGCGAAGTCTTTACCTCTGCCGACTTATTTGACTCGGGAGTAAAACCCGTAGCAATAATGGTGATCCTCATCTCGTCCTCAAGAGATTCGTCAAACGAAACACCGAAGATAACATTCGCGTCGGGATTGCACTCATTGCTTACCATGGAAGAAGCGAGATCGATGTCCTCAAGACCTACGTCGGGAGATACCGAGAAGCTGATGATAACGCCCATAGCCCCCTTTATAGAAGTTTCAAGGAGCGGGCTGGAAATAGCCATCCTTGCCGCAACCTCTGCCTTGTCCTTACCGGTTGCGCTTCCGATACCCATATGTGCAAGGCCCGAATGTGCCATTATAGCCGTAACGTCTGCAAAGTCCAGGTTGATAAATCCTGTTACATTAATAAGCTCGGAAATACTCTGAACGCCTCGGCGAAGCACGTCGTCAGCCTCTGAAAAAGCGTTAAAGAGTGTGATCCTGCTGTCTGAAACCAACTTAAGTCTTTCATTTGGTATAACCACGAGCGAGTCAACGTACTGTGAAAACTCAGCAATACCCTCGACAGCCTGTTCCATTCTCCTCTTTCCCTCAAAAGCAAAGGGCTTGGTCACGATACCGACCGTAAGCACGTCCATCTCGTGTGCTATCTTGGCAACCACGGGAGCGGCACCTGTGCCCGTTCCGCCTCCCATACCTGCGGTTACGAACACCATATCAGCGCCTGCAAGTGCATTTTTGATCTCTTCAAGAGACTCTTCAGCTGCCCTTGCGCCGATGCTCGGATTTGCTCCCGCGCCGAATCCCTTTGTGATCTTCTCACCGATAACCACCTGATTGGGAGCGAGAGAGTTCTTAAGTGCCTGTCTGTCGGTATTGATGGAAATAAACTCAACTCCTCGAACATTTGAAGATATCATACGGTTTACGGCGTTGTTTCCGCCTCCGCCTACGCCTACTACCTTTATACGTACGCCGCTTTCGCAGCTGTCATCGTGTTCAAAAATCATTTTAACATCCTCCAAAATATAACATCGAATTCTTCAGATACACAATTACACACATATATAATAATATATTTTGCGGAATTTTGCAATAGCTTTTTCGAAATTTAATTATTATTTTATAATTCTTTTACTTTTCAGGCAAGCTCTTCACTATTCAGACGGTACTCTCTGCTCATCCTGCGCATAGTGCCCTTTAAAACTGAATGATGTAGGGGTTATCATATTAAGCTCTCCGCCGATATATCCCTTTTCCTTTCCGCGTTCTATAGTGCTCATTACTGTGAGCAGCTTGGTTTCCATGTCGCTCATGTCTCCCAAATATACATCAAATGATGAATCAACGGTGATCTTTATTTCGAATCGGTTGCTCAGGTCAAGGTAGGTAAGTCTGCTTTTTATCTGATGAGTTCTGAAAGTATCTATTATCTTAAGGGTCTCGGTTATCAGTCGCTCATCTCCCTTTCCGAATTCGGGAACATAGTTACTCACAACACTCTCAAGCTCGGGTAAGACAAGCTTTGTAAGTCCTCTTTCGATAAGTGCATCCTCATCGTATGTCTCGAGCAGTACCATCATGTCGTAATCCAGCGCGTAGAAGTCATCACCTACACTCAGATACCATCCAAGCACACGTTCCTCAACCTCAAAGCAAATTCTGTTCGGAAATTTCTTTTTCACATTTACCGTCTTTAGATATGGACAGCCTTTCAGAAGCTTTTGCTCTGCCTCATCTTTATTCACGCTGTACATGGGATCTCCGGTTCTGAGTCCCGACGCGCTTATAAGCTCACTGAGCTTGTATTCGGTAGAACCATTTACCTCAAAAGCGCCTATGCCCAAAAAACGCAAAAAGACTAACGAAGCCGCAAGTATCATCAAAAAGCACATAAATAACATAAGCACAATATGAAATTTTTTGCCGGACATGATCTTTCCAAAGTCTGTTTTCGTCACGCCTTTTCGCATTTTTCCGTCCTTATTTCTTTTTGTACTCATCCAACAGTTCGCACATGGTCTGATAAATGACCTTTTCTACGTCGTGCTTTGCAAAATTTTTTATATTTGTCTCCAGCATATCTCTGTACGCCTTATCCGCAAATATCTTCTCTACCGCCTCGCACACTGCACATTTTCCGTCAACATTAAGCTCATCCTCACGGATCACGATCGCCGCATCCTTATCTGCAAGTGCCTTTGCGTTTTTGTATTGGTGATCGTCCACAACGTTGGGCGACGGAATTATTATTGCCGCCTTTCCCATCTTTGCAATCTCTGTCAGTGTCATCGCACCTGCACGACAGATAACGAGATCTGCCGCCGCCATATATATCGGAAGATCGGCGGTATACTCCATAAGCACGAATCTCTCATCGCGTTCAAGACCGTACGCCGAGAAGAATTTTTGCGCACTATCATAATGCCTTTTGCCGCCAACATGGAAGCACCTGATGTTTTTAGACTTAACGCGAGCGAAGCTTGACATCATCTCGCACGCCGCACGGTTGATCTCGACGGCACCGAGGCTTCCGCCGAATGACAGGGTCACGAATTCAACGTCTGCGGGTATTCCAAGTTTCTTGCGCGCCTCTGCCTTTGTTACCGTACTACATGCCGCACGCAAAGGATTTCCGACGTTTACAACATTTGCTTTAGGAGATAAAAGTTCCCTCGTGCTCTCAAAATTTGTCATTATAACGTCGACGTCTTCCTGAAGTTTTCGTACTGCCATTCCGGGGAGCGCGTTTGATTCGTGGAGCATCGTAGGAATACCCATGTCTGCCGCCGCCTTGAGTGCGGGCCAGCAGACATATCCGCCTGTACCTATGACGATATCGGGGTTGAATTCTCTGATTATCTTTTTTGCCTTTGCGGGCGAGGTAAGCGCAAGATACATAGCCTTTACGTTCTCTACGCTGAACGAGCGCCTAATTCCCTCTATCTGCACGTGATAGAGTTTATATCCCGCCTGAGGAACAAGAGAATTCTCAATGCCCGCAGGCGTGCCGACGAAGGCTATCTCGGTATCGGGAATATTCATTTTTATTATATCAGCCATAGCCAATGCAGGGTTTATATGTCCGCCTGTGCCGCCGCCGCTGAAGAGTACTCTCATTTGTCCTTCTCCCATGAATTATTTTTTCTGCGTTGAAAAACGCGATATTGAAAGTATGATGCCGATCTCGAATATTTGAAGCATTATGGCACTTCCGCCCGAGCTTATGAATGGCAGTGAAACGCCTGTGTTCGGCATTGAGTTGGTTACGACCGCTATGTTCATTATCACCTGAAGAGCTATCTTGAAGGTAAGTCCCCACACGGTCAGCGCACAGAACTTGTCGGGTGCGTTCTGACCGATCTTGATACCTCTCCAGATCAAAAGGCCGAAAAGGAATATCAGTGCGAATGCTCCTACGAAGCCAAGTTCCTCACAAATGATGGTGAATATGAAATCGTTCTGCGGCTGAGACACATAACCGTATTTCTGCCGGCTGCTTCCGAGTCCGAGTCCGAAAAATCCACCCGATCCTATCGCATACAGTCCCTGCAAGGTCTGCCATGCGTCGCCAAGCGGGTCGACCTCGTCTATATGAAGCCATATATTGATACGGTCCATCGTATATCCGAAAAAGGATATGAAAACTATGCCCGCAACCAGAATTATTCCCACGAAAGCGACAAGCCACTTCAGACGTGTGCCTCCGAGATACATTACCGCCACGCCTATCATTCCGACTATCATAAGTCCCGAGAGGTGAGGTTGTAGTGCTATCAAGCCGCAAAGAACGCCTATGAGCACCATCGGAATTAAAAATCCGTGCTTGAAGTTACCGCCGAATTTGTGCGTTGAGTTAACTTCTTTTTCATGCTTGGTCAGATATAACGCAAGGACCATAACTATCGCCATTTTTGCGATCTCCGACGGCTGTATTGTTATCGGACCTATTGCTATCCATCTCTGTGATCCGCCACCCATGCTTCCCGCAAAGAGAACTACGATGAGCAACAGCACCGATGCCGCGTACGCTGCGACTCCGAACACACGCCAAAACCACGGTCTTGCGAAAATCACGAATACGGTAGTTACGACGGTCGCCGCTATGGTAAAAACAATATATCTTATAAAAAAGTGCATCGAGCTGTCGTATCTCTCCTCGGCAAACACGGCACTCGCGCTGTAGGACATTACGGCACCGAAACAAACGAGCAGCATTGCCCAAAGCAAAAACCACATATCGATACTGCCCTTATGCAAGGGTGCAGTCTCGTCAACCTTTTCCTCCTTCAGCGGAGAATAAAAGATAACGTCATTCCGGGCCGCGGTCTCTTCCTTTTTTTCAAGAGCGTTACCGATTCTCACCTTCAAGCCTTTTTTCTTTGCCGAAGGCACATTGTCGGGCAGATTTTGATTTTCATTTTTTTCTTCCAAAATCAATACCTCCCCCCAAAATTTTTTAAATTATGACCGTCAAAGTCCAAACCATGCGCACACGCAAAGAATAGCCGTTACCAGTGAAAACACAGTTACTACCTTTACCTCCGACCATCCGCATTGTTCAAAGTGATGGTGCACCGGGGCGCACCTGAATATGCGCTTATGAAAGGATTTGAACCAGAAGACCTGCAACATGACCGAAACCGCTTCAAAAACATAAATACCGCCGGCGATAAGAATTATCATTGGGTCGTCAATCAAAAATGCAGAACCCACTACCATACCACCCAAAAAGAGCGAGCCTGTATCACCCATAAACACCTTTGCCGGATGGTGATTGTATATGAGAAAACCAAGCATTGCACCGATGAGCGACGCGGATATAAGGTTCAGAGACGGCACGAGATAGGTGAGTGCAACAACCGAGAAAAAGATTGCCACAACAAGCGTCACCGTGCTTGCAAGTCCGTCAAGACCGTCTGTGAGATTAACGCTGTTGACTATACCGACGATAAGGACCACCGCAAAAATATAATAAACTATACCGAGCTCTACTACGATATCGGTAAAAGGAATATGCAAAGCAGTATCGATATGTCCTATGACCTTCAAAAGCACGACATAAACTATTGCCGCTATGACCTGAAGCAAGAATTTCTGTCCTGCTTTAAGTCCCTCGTTGTCTTTTTTTATAAGCTTTCTGTAGTCGTCAAAAAAACCTATCATACCGTTCATAACGGCAAGCGCCATGGTAAGCGCCATGGGTATCAGGGTCGACTGCTTTGAGCGAAAGGCGTACCAGAGCGTCATCCCCGTGAGCACGATAGCTATTGCCATAATAAAAGCAATACCGCCCATAGTCGGAGTTCCCTGCTTTGAAAAATGCGATTTGGGCCCCTCTTTTCTTATCGGCTGACCCGCCTTCTTAGACACCAAAATCGGAATAATACAACGGGAGAGTATCGCCGTAAGTGCAAACGACGATACCCCCGCGATGATAAATTCGATCAACATTTCTTCGAACATTCTCTTGTGCCTCTCAGTTTTTTGTGTTACGAGTGCGGAGTCTGTCCTTATTATCCTCAAGATAACGCAAAACGCGCTCAGCCGCCGCTCCTCTGCTTGCCTTAACAAGCAGGGTATCTCCGGGAAGAAGGTTGTTTATAAGCATCTCGCCGGACACCTCGGGCTGACGGACGTTTCTGTTACAGTAGATATTGGCGATGGGCATACCGCCGAGCATAGCTCCGCCGGCTATCATATCCGCAAGCTCACCGAATGTGAAAAGCGACGAACCGCCGCGGCGGGCGAATTCAAGTCCGACCTCTTCATGAAAGCGCTTGCTTCCGACGCCCAGCTCATACATATCGCCGAGAAGAGCGGTCATTCTTCCCTCACCCTTCTGAGCAACGACCTCGCAAAGTACTTCGATCGCAGCCTTCATGGATTCGGGAGCAGCATTGTAACAATCCTCAATAATTCTTATATCTCCTATGTCGTAGATATTCTGTCTCATACCCACGGGTTTGAAATTTCGCAGACCTCTTTTGATGACTTCATCGGAAAGCTCCATTTCGATTCCGACCGCGTAAGCAAAGCAAGCCGCGTAAACGTTGTGTTTTCCTATCGTGGGAATGACTACGTTCTCGACCGTCTTTCCGCCGTAGCAAATATCGAACACGGTAATGCCGTTCTCATATCGCATATTCTGCGCTCTGAAATGACAGTCGCGAGAAAATCCCACGAAAAACGCATTCTCGCCTACCTCTTCACGATTACGAAGCAATGGCTCGTCACCGTTGAGCAAAAGTATACCGTCCTTTTTCAATCCCTTTATTATTTCAAGCTTAGCCTTGCATATATTCTCACGGCTTCCGAGGTACTCCATGTGCGACGTACCTATCGTCGTGATTATGGCTATATCGGGCTCTGCGATCTTCGAAAGATATTCTATCTCTCCGAGATTGCTCATACCCATCTCAAGCACCGACACCTCGGTATCGTTACGCATTGTGAGCATAGACAAGGGCATTCCTATGTTGCTGTTGTAATTTCCCTCTGTCTTATGCAAACGAAGATTTTCCGAAAGCACCGCCGCCACAAATTCCTTGGTCGTCGTCTTTCCGACACTGCCGGTAATTGCCACCTTGCGGTTGTGTATACGGCGATCGTAGGCTTTTGCCAGCTCACCGACCGCACGAAGCGTATCCTGAACCACGAGTGCGACGTATTTTTTATCTCTGAGTTCGACCGAATCCGGAATTCTCTCGCAAAGAACGCACTCGCTTCCGTGAGAAAGTGCCGCACCGATGAAATCGTGTCCGTCAACGCGAACTCCGCCCAAAGCAACAAAAAGAGAATCCTTCTCGGTCTCGCGCGAATCCGTGCAGACCGAGCGGAATGGTATGTTGCGGTTAGTTTCTCCGCCGGCAAAGCAGAGCATACCGCCGCAAATACCTGCAAGCTCATTCATAGTCAGTGAATTGCAACCAACGTTGACCTTCATCTCTTTCCATCCTTTCCGCCATCAGTTATCGTCAACAGAGGCACCGTATACCTCACGTATTATCTCTCTCTCGTCAAAAGCACGTACACCGTCTGCATTTATCTCGTAGAGCTCGTGCCCTTTTCCCGCAAGCACGAGTATATCACCCGCGCGGGTATATTCCTTTATTGCACGTTCTATAGCAGACCGACGGTCCACTATTACGGCGAATTCCTTTTCCTTATCAATACCCTTCAAGATATCCGAAATTATTTTTTTCGGCTCCTCGCTTCGCGAGTTATCCGAGGTTATTATCACGAAGTCGGCAAGTCGAGAGGCTATCTGACCCATCTGCCGCCTCTTACTCACATCTCTCTCTCCGCCGCATCCGAAAAGTAAAACTATTCTTCCGTTATCTTTTCTCAAGCATCTTATGCTCCGTAAGAGCCGCTCAAGTGCGTCGGGAGTGTGTGCGTAATCAATAAATATCTCAATATTTTGATCTTCGCGGACCTTGACCCTCTCAAGCCTTCCGCATATCCCACTCATCTCTTCAAAAGCGTTTTGGATGGTTTTCGCCGGTATGCCGTACAACGATGCGACCGCCGCAGCCTGCAACGAATTCATCACCTGAAATTCACCGGAAAACTCGGGTAAGGATACCCAATATTCACCATCTCGGCTTTTTACCAGGTATTCTATGCCGCAAGGGATTTTATGCGTTTCACAAAGCGCGCAAAAGTCTCCGTCTACTCTTGAACAGCTCTTGCAGAAACCACCATTATTCTCCAAAAAGCGTATAAGACACCTACCCGCCGCGTCATCCACATTGACTATTGCACGGCGGCTATGCGCAAACAGCTTTTCCTTTGCTTTATAATAGCTTTCCATATCTTTATGAAAATCGAGATGGTCTACAGATAAATTGGTAAATACGGCACAGTCAAATTCGATGGCATCTGTCCTGCACTGTGCAAGTGCGTGCGAGCTGACTTCCATAAATACGTACTCGACCCGGTCGCGCACCATCTGCGCAAGTGCCGAATACAGCGTTTCGGGATCGGGCGTAGTCATATTCGATACCGAAAGTGTACCGTCTCCGAGTTTGCGGGTTCCCGAATAGATACCGAGCGTTCCGACAAGTCCGCAAGAATATCCCGCCTTTTCGAAGATCGATTTCAGCATACAAGATACCGAAGTCTTGCCGTTTGTTCCCGTAACACCGATAACCTTCAGACTGTCGGTGGGTCTTCCGAACCATTCGTTATAGAGCAAAGAAGCACAAAGTCTCGTGTTATTAACTGAAGTTAATGCGGCACCACCCTCACGTACACCACGCACATTCTCTGCTACTATAACCTTGGCACCTGCCTTCACAGCGTCGCCGATACTGTCATGACCGTCAAAACGACTTCCGCGAATGCAGACAAAAATACAATTTTCCTTTGCTTTTGCCGAGTTGGTAACGATGCACGATACCTCTTCTTCCAAAAGCTCACAGGGACAGTCAAGTCCCACCGCTCCGAGCAGTTCTCCAAAATTCATACGCACCTCCGAAAATTGATATTTCAACTTCCTCGGCGCCCATTTCTAAGAGCCGCTCTTTCTGAATGTGATCGTTATGACGGTTCCCGCGGCTACCTTTTCGCCGGGGGCGACCGACTGCGCGACCACCTTATATCCCGTGCCCGACAGATAACTGTCTGCACCCTCTATTCTTACGTTCAAATTCAAATTAATAAGCGCTTGGTTTGCCGTGGCGGCAACCATACCGTTAAGATCCGGTACTGTAACCGTGTCCTCTATCTTACTTCCCGCGTACAAGACTATGGTACCCGACACCTCTTCAATATATGTGCCTGCAGCAGGAAGCTGATTGGTAACATATTCTCCCTCTCCGATGACCTTGTATCTCAGTCCCGATTCGGTTATAGATTCTATAGCGCTTTCAACGCTTCTGTTTTTATAGCTCGCCACCTTTATTCTCATATCCTCGAGCTCATCGGGAGTATACCGAGCCTCGATGCCGAGATAAGGCATTGCGTTCTTAAGCACGTTTCTTACGTACGGCGCCGCTACAGTGCTTCCGTACAGAGAGCCGGTAGTGGGCTCATCGACCATGATAAGAACCGCTATCTGCGGGTCATCAGCCGGTGCGTAGGCAACCGTGGAGCATATATATTTTTCGCTCACCGGGAAATCGTCCGCATCTGCCGTGTACTTGCAAATACTGCAAACGTACATTGTCTCACCGTCAATGGTTGTCGGAACACCTGTTGAACCGCACTTCGGACATTCACGTTCCTTCTTTTCGGAAGTACCCGTTTTTGCCGCTACGCGGTAGCCTGCAACATACGCCGCCTTGGCACCGCCGTCACCCGAAACACCCTCTTCGAGTATCTGCGATATAGTACGGCATGTAGCCTCGCTGACGGTTTCTCGCTTCTGCTCAACTTCATGAGAATATATAACATTTCCGGCACTGTCGCTTATTTTTTCGACAAGATACGGGGTAAGCAGCTCTCCTCCGTTGGCAACAGACGCGACGGCTGTTATCTGCTGTATGGGAGTTACGGTAAAGTTCTGACCGAAAGCGTATATCGCAAGATCAAGCCCCGTCATCTCCGAGGCAAAAATACTGTTTCCCTCACCCGGAAGATCTATTCCTGTCTTTTCTTTATATCCGAAGATTTCTACGTATTCCTGATATCTCTCTATGCCTATTCGCTCACCGAGAGTCATAAACCATACGTTGCAGGATTGCTGAAGTCCCTGAGCGAAGGAAAGCGTTCCGTGTCCTCTGGTCTGATGGCAGTGAATGGTATGCCCGAAAAGTGTTTTGTGTCCGGGGCAGTTTACCGACTCGGTAAGGCTGACGACCTTTTCCTCGAGAGCCATGGACGAGGTTATTATCTTAAAGGTCGAACCGGGAATATAACTCTCTGTAACCGCTTTGTTCGACCACATGGTAGTCAGAAGCTCACGCGACAAATCGTTGTATGCATCGCTATGGGTATCATACCCCTCGTTTACGAGGTTTTCAAGACGTGCGGCAGATACATCGTCAAGCTTCCACGGATCGTTCAAATCAAACGGAGACGAGGTTGCCATCGCAAGAATCGCGCCCGTATTGACGTCCATTACGATACCGCACGCTCTGTTTGTAACATTGTGCTTTTCGACAGTTGCGGCAAGCTGCTCCTCAAGAAAGCTCTGTATAGTACTGTCAATAGTCGTCGTAAGGTCATAGCCGTCGATCGCATCTATATAGCTCGCATATTCAAACGGCATTTCGTTGCCGTAAGAATCGCGCGCCTTAATGTAGTATCCGTCAACACCGCTCAAATATTCGTTGTACTGAAGCTCGAGACCGTACAGTCCATCGCCGTCGTTGCTCGTAAACCCGAGTATATGCGCCGCCAGATCTCCGCCCGGATAATAACGTGTACTCTGTGCTTCGAGATACACCATATTCTCGAGCGAGTATTCATCTATAAATTCTCTTATCTCGTCCGCCTTGTTTTCATCTATCTTCCGATATATCGTGCGGTCAAGATATCTGGTATATTCTGTGGCCTGCTTATAAACGAAATCATATTCCACGCCGTCAACGAGTGACGAAAGTCCCTTTGCGACGATGTCGGAATACGGAGTTCCCTTCTCTTCCTCAGCGTGACTTATGCTCGACGGAGATATGAAAAGTCTGTAGGTTATTATGTTGGTTGCCAAAACGTTTCCGTTTCTGTCAAGTATCTTACCTCTGCTTGCGGGTACTGAGGACTCAGTAGTCATCTGATTTATGACCTTGGATTGATACTTGTCGAAGCTGAACGTCTGTATTATCAGAATTCTTACGAGAAGCACCGCAAAAACAGCAAAAACCGCGAATCCCAAAATGGTCGAACGTTTGAGCGCTTTTGACTTTGTTATGCGGTCGTTCATGCGATTCTCCCTTAATATTTTGTTTTGAGTGCCTTTGCAGGTCTTTTATATGATATGAAAGTGCTTTGTGCTTTATACCGCCGTCAATCGCGCGGATTCACGCCGAAAGCCGAAAGAAGTGCCGCAAGTCCGACGTTTTCTTCTTCTCCGTCATCATATATGTTTATTTCATTTTCATCTTTAATCGTTATGTATTCATTATCGGCGTACTGACGCTTTATCATTCCCAACTCTTTTGCATCAGCCTCTATCTGATCGGCTGTGTATTTGAGGTCAAGCTTTCCCTCAAGGTCTGCCTGCTGTGCCTCAAGAACTGCAATTTGGGAATCAAGCTCTCCGACCTGCGATGAGGAATCGCTCACCATTACCGATCCGCCGACTATAAGGCTCATTGATATAGCGAATACTGCTATGCCTGCCATAGCTGAAATCGGAAAACGGGTGCGTCGACCTTCCGTTCTGCCCTCGCTCCTCTCGATCGGAAACCACTTGTTGAAAAGCTCTTTACCTACCGATAACAGTCTTTCTATGTGACCCTCCTTCGAGCCCGATTCGGAAGGGCTCGCCGGAGATGCTCCGTTTTTTCTCTGCGGTACAGCGGAATTTTTTACGTCCTCCGCCTTTGCCTCTTCGGATTCTTGAACCTTGGGCATATAAAATGCTCTGCGGCTCTTAAAATATCGAACGAAATCGTCAGACGTCATATACTTACTGCCGTTATATACGCCGCTTCTGTATGTGTCGGCGATCTTCGAGCGGGAGTCAAAAAGAGTATACGATTGCAATTCAGCCATCTGCGCCTCTTCGCGTTTATCTATCATGGCCGCTTCGGTTTTTATATTGCCGGATACGGCTCTTCCGCGATAACGTGTGCGAAGCTCCGCAATGCAACGGTTGTAAGAATCGTTCATGTGCTCAACTGCCATTTTCTTTTTTCCTCCTGCTTTTTTCGGTTAGTTTTTACCTTATAATTTCTCTGCTACTCTCAGTTTCGCGCTTCGCGAACGGGGGTTTTCTTCAAGTTCTTCTTTAGTCGGTAAGATGGGCTTGCGGTTTACCAACCTTACCTTCGGCTTGTTTCCGCATACGCATATCGGAAAATCTTTGGGACAGGTACAGCCCGAGGCAAGTGATGCAAATGCTTGCTTTACTATCCTGTCTTCAAGCGAGTGAAATGTGATTATCGCTATCCTTCCGCCCCTGCCCAACATCTCTACCGCACCCTTTATTGCAGGCTCGATAACGTCAAGCTCGCGGTTGACTTCAATGCGTATAGCCTGAAAGCTGCGCTTTGCAGGATGATGACCGCCTTCTCTTGCAGCAGGTGGGATCGCGTATTTAATTATATCACTCAACTCTGACGTTGTTTCTATCGGTGACTTTTCTCTTCTTTTGACTATTGCCGCCGCGATAGCAGGTGCATATCGCTCCTCACCGTAATCAAAAAGTATTCGCTTCAACTCCTGCTCCGAATAGGTGTTTACCACCTCTCGTGCGCTAAGCGTGCATCTGTTGTCCATTCTCATATCGAGCGGCGCATCTGCACTGTAGGAAAATCCTCTCTCTGCCGTGTCGAGCTGATAAGAGGAAACTCCGAGGTCGAGAAGAACTCCGTCAATCTTCTCGATTCCGAGGTCTCTGCAAACCTTTGCAAGCTCGCAAAAGTTGCTCCGCACCACCGTTGTATTTTTACCGAGAGAATTTAACCTCTCGGTCGCGACCGCGACTGCCGTTTCGTCCTGATCTATCGCTATCAGACGTCCGCCGTCAAGCCTTTTGGCGATCTCGCTCGAGTGTCCCGCACCGCCTGCCGTGCCGTCGACATATATTCCGTCAGGTTTTATATTTAGTCCGTCCATACACTCGTCAAGAAGCACCGAGCGATGGGAAAATTTAATTTCTTTGTTTTCCTCCGCCATAGCTTATCAGAGTCCGTAGGATTCGAGAAGATCCTTGATATCCGCGATATTCTCGGAATCCACCATAGCGTTGTAATTTTCCTCCGACCATATCTCGGCGTACTTTCCGCAGCCGACCACTACGGCAGTCTTGGATATACCCGCATACTCAACGAGGGCGGCGGGGAGAACTATTCTTCCCTGCGCATCGGGGGACACCTGAGCGGCATCTCTGTGGAGTGCTCTGAGTATAGCCTCGGATGCCTTTCTCTCCATCTTAAGAATGGGACTTATATACTCTTCCCACTCTGCCATCGAATAGACCTTGAGGCAATTCTCTCTTATGCTCTTTGCCACCATGAAGCTCTCGCCGAGCTCCTCACGGTGCTTTGCGGGAATAAAAAGTCTGTTTTTTATATCAAGTGTATGTTTGAACTCGCCCGAAAACATCAAATTGCCTCCTTTCAATGCATTTTTTCTATTCTGTAAGGCATTTTTGCCTTAAAATCTCTTGGTTTATCGGTGTTGATGGAAACATTGGGCACTCTTGCCCGTTTATTAACCATTTCGCACCACTTTTCACCACTTAGGTGTTATTATTATAAACTAACTCTTTCTAATAATCAAGAGGAATTTTAAAAAAAGCCTGTTTTTCAGAAAAACTTTTTTGAAATTTTCGAAAAAAAGTTCATATTTGCCCAAATTTTTAACCTTTTTTCACAATTTTTATGAGTTGATTACTTTTTTTTACAAATATCTCATTATTTTACTTCATTGTGATGATATATTTTCTTTTATACTTTAGTAATCTCAGCTTTTTATCTTGTTATACTGAAATATAAACCATTCAAAACGCAGCTTGATCTGCAAAAATAAAAGGCTCTGCAACAAACGTGAATGATCCGACGTTTATTGCAAAACCAATGAAAAGAGGCTGTATACCGCTACAATTAATATTAAAGAAAAAGGCAACGGATAGTTCGCTTATAGCTTTAATTCGGAAAGTTCGGACTATCTAACGGCTTGTTATGTAGCGTCTTTTTCTTTGTAGATTCAACTATTTTACGAAATCCGAGATGAACAAGAACGCTGTACAGAGAGCCTGGGTCGCGGGAATACGCCTTGTCCTTACGCAACTTGCCGTAAAGCTCGCCCAAAGATATGTCGTAATTTCTTCGGTGATATATCCACTCAGGAGCAGTCAACCAAGTTCTTTAACGATGCGGTCGGATATATTCGCTCGGCATATGCTGAGTATCAGCTCGGCGCAGATCCTGAGGTTTTGCTTAAGTGTTCGAGAAACTTTCTGATTAAACGCAAAAGCTGTCAGTCTCAACGACCGACAGCTTTTTGTGTACTAAGTATTTGTACGCAGTCAACTTTTGAATTTATGTTTTCGTATGAAAAGCCTCACACAATAACCGTACACAGCAACGGGTTCGGTACATGCGCAACGAGCCTGTCTGTAAAGTTCAAAAGTCTTGATTTATAAGGTTTTATCAGTTGAAGTATCTCTTGAGAAGTCCCTCAAAAGCCTTACCGTGTCTTGCCTCGTCGCGAGCCATCTCGTGAACTGTGTCGTGGATAGCGTCAAGATTGAGTGCCTTTGCTCTCTTGGCGAGATCAAACTTGCCCTCTGTTGCGCCGTTCTCTGCCGCAACTCTCATCTCGAGATTCTTCTTCGTGCTGTCGGTTACTACCTCGCCGAGAAGCTCTGCAAACTTTGCAGCATGCTCTGCCTCCTCGTATGCAGCCTTTTCCCAATAGAGCGCGATCTCGGGATAACCCTCTCTTGCGGCAACTCTTGCCATTGCAAGATACATACCAACCTCTGAGCACTCGCCGTTGAAGTTTGCGCGAAGATCCATAATGATATCCTCGGGAGCACCGGAAGCTACTCCTACAACATGCTCAGCAGCCCAGTTGAGTTTATTTTCTTCCATCTTGTTGAACTTTTCAGCAGGGACCTTGCACTGAGGACATCTCTCAGGTGCGCTGTCTCCCTCGTGAACGTAACCGCATACAGAACATACCCATTTTGCCATGATAAATTTTCTCCTTTTTGTTTGTTTAAATTTTTTGATTTTCAAGTTTATGTCGACATCTTTCGCAGACACCCGTAAATTCCATGTGAATATCCTCCACAAGGAAATTTTCGCATCCTCGTGTGTGCATAAGCAGTTCTCTCTCATCAAGCGCAGCGTCAACGTCGGCGACCGCTCCGCACCCTCTGCAAACAATGTGATAATGCCTGCTGAGTGTTAAGTCGTATCGGTCGGCTGCTTCCGCAAGCTTGAGTCGCATAACGCTTCCTTCCTCGGCTGCTTCCGCTAAAAGGCGGTAAACAGTAGCCTTGCTTATTTCGGGATGCTTTTCGTGAACCGCCTCATACACCATGCCTGCCGATGGATGATCGTGCATCTCGCGAAAGACATCAAAGACGATTCCCTTCTGAACTGTGTTTCTTTTTTTCTTCATTTAAAACTATTCCTTATTGAGAATCATTCTTGATTACTATTATATTTTAGCACATACAGCTCGGTTTGTCAATAGTATTTTTGAATTTTTTCAAAAAATTTTGATGTGAATTTCTAATGAGAATTTAGTTTTCTGCGGAGAGCCGCACCTATGTTCTAACGCATTTTGAAAACATATTTAATGAAAAATTTCCTGTGTTTTTAATATTTTCTGTAAATTTGAAAAATCGTTCTCGGACTTGAACGTCCGAGAACGATTTACCGCCCAATTGGCACTAAAGGTAAGTCTGTACAGGATAAATACAACTTGCCGCTACCAAAGAATTTTCTTTTGAAAGTTCTTGGCGCCATCTTTTTTTCATAAAGGTGGCAACAATGATCGTGGTAAACTAACTATTATTGAAGCTCCGTAGCCGGCAAAAATGTCAGCTTACTGAAATTAAGCCCGCTCTCGGTAAAGACTATTTTCATGGTATGGTTGCCCTTAGGCACGCTTACTTTCAATGTATTTGGAGCATCAGCCCATACCTGCCAGCCTTCGGTCTGCGTTTCGTTATCAAAGGATGCTACCTTTGTTCCGTCTATATAGATATCAAATCCACCTGTACCGTCTGGACTTGCCACACGCACCGTCACGTCGTATTCCATATCTTTCTTTGAATTTACGTAGAAAGAAAGATACTGGTCTTTATTATTTGCGGCTGTATTCTTGTCAATACCCTCATCCTCACAGTTCTCTACCGATATGCCGCTGCTCTTTGAAAAGAAATCGGTTGATTTTATAACAGATGAAGAATTCGGGTCAAGGCTTAATATGCCGTCAACGCGCTTACCCGTCTTGAGAACCAGTTCAAGCACTCTTGCGGCATGCTCCTCAAGGAGCGCGCGCGTAAGTATACCGTTATTATAGTCCTCAAGCGTAGCGTTTCTGTCCGCCGTAGGCATCTTGAGGTCAACCCCTGCCAGAAGCTCTTGAGTCAGCGTAGTTGTATCCTTGTTGTCCGAGCAAATAACACCTTCGTAGCCCCATTCATTTCTTACTATCTCTGTGAGCAGATCGTAGCTTGCCGACGCCTTTACTCCGTTGATGAGGTTATACGATGTCATCAGCATCCAAGGATCAGCCTCCTCGATCGCAATTCTGAAGGGTTCAAGATATATCTCTCTGAGAGCACGCTCGGATATGCGGCTATCGCTCTTGGTTCTGTTGGTTTCCTTCTCGTTTCCGACAAGATGCTTCAGTGCTACCGCTACTCCGTTTTCCTGCGATCCCTTGATCATTGCCGCCGCCATCATTCCGGAAAGATACGGGTCCTCCGAGAAATATTCAAAATTTGCACCGCAAAGCGGGTCACGGTGGATATTTACGGCAGGTGCAAGCCGGATCTGCACGTCCTTCTCTTTTGCCTCCTCTGCGACCGCCTCGCCTATCTTGTATATAAGCTCGGTGTTCCACGTGCAAGCAAGAGCCGTCTGTATGGGATATTCTGTGCAATCTTGCGAAAGTCTGAGTCCCGCCGTACCGTCGGCACTGTTTATGTATGGGATTCCGTAAATGAAATCCGGCTCGGTGGTTCCCATTCCGCCCTCCACCTTTGTGGCATGGGTATATACCATGCGGATGAGCTTAAGCGGGTCAAATTGTGCCAAAAAGCTTGCCATAAGCTCGGGCTTCTCCTCAAGATCTTCAAACATCACGACCTCTTCGGGAGCTTCAACCGTCTGCCAATCCGACTTTGCCGCAAGCTCCTCAATTTCATAATCGCTGTAAACTTTTTCATAGCTTCCGTCGGAAAGCAGTCTCGAGGTGAGAAGTCTTGCGGGAAGCTGTTCACTAAGCTGTTCGACGATCACCGTTTCGTTCTGCGTGAACATACATCCGAGTCCCGACGTCTGCGCATCGCGTATCGATGAGCCGAGGAAGAACTCATAGTCGCCCTCCTCCAGTATGTAAGCCGATTTTTGTATCTTGCCGGTATCGTCATAGCTTGCAAGACTGTTGAGATCAACAGTCATCGTTACCGTCTGAGAATCTCCCGGATAAAGCGCGCGGGTCTTGACGAAAGCACAAAGCTCCTTCGATGCCTTTCCAAGCTCGCCCTGTGGTGCCGAGAAATACAGTTGCAACGTTTCCTTACCCCAATAATCGCCCGTATTCGTTATCCTGCACTTTACGGTCATTATGTCGCCGTCGAAATCAAAGGATACGTTCGAATATTCAAAGGTAGTATAAGAAAGACCGAATCCGAACTCAAAGTTTACTTTTTTATACGAGGGATCAAAGGTCTCAAAATAACGGTATCCCACAAAGATATCTTCCTTGTATTCAACATAATCCCTGCTCTGGGAAAAGGTGTTGGAAGAGGGATAATCCTTGTATTTCTTTGCCAGAGTGTCGGTGAGTTTACCGCTCGGGGTCACGTCTCCGACTAGTATATCGGCAATGGCATCTCCGCCGTACTCACCCGGTATCCATGCCAAAAGTATCGCTTTTACCTGCGGATATGAGAGAAGACGCGTGGTATCGATTATTCCGCCGACATTGAGAACTACGACGATGTCATCAAATCCCGCCTCGATCAGATTTTCTATCTGACCCATTTCATCAAGAGAAAGATAATAGTCGCCCAAAGAGTCGTCGCGGTCACTGCCATCCGAAGCATTACGCGTAACGGTATAAACCGCAACGTCGGAGGTCTTGCGAACCTCTTTCAGCTCCTCAAGCGTGGGAACATAGCCGCTATCCTCAGCATAGGCAACTGCCATCTGCTCGTTGATCTTGATCTTGTCCTCTTTTTCTTTACGGAGCATACCACGCAGAAGATTTACCTTGTCTGAATTATTCACGCTTGCCGAGCCGCTTGCTCCGTCAACGAGATTGATGACCGCATTTCCGAAAAGCGCAACGTTTTGGTCATAGAGCAACGGAAGCGTTTCATCCTCGTTCTTAAGCAAAACCATACCCTCTGCCGCCGCCGCGCGCGAAAGCTCTACGAAGTCGGTATAAACGGGACGACGGTTGGCAGGATGATTATAGTCTATCTCATCTTCCTCTTTTTCCGGCGCAGGCTCTTCAGCGACATTATCGGTCGGAGCCTCGGTCGCCTCGGGGAGAGTTTCGGACGGCTCCCCATCGTTTTTCTTTGAACAGCCCGCAAATGCCGCGCAAAGCATTGAGCAAAGCAAAACGCAAGCAAAAATTCTAACTAAAGTGTGTTTATCCATATTAGCACCTCTCCAATTTCAGATAGATATATTCTACCATATTCAATCCGTTCCGTCAATCTTTTTTATTAAAATTAAACATATAAAAAGGACAGAATTTTCAACTTTCCGTCCTTTTTAATTATTTACTTTTTATTTTCTTCTTTGTTCTCTCCCCACGGAGCTTTTTGCGCTCCTCTGTCTTATTCGAGAAATAGTTCATAAGCATAACTGCAAGAATGATGACTGCGATGACCGCGAATATACAAAGCATTCCCTGCCACATATACTGCAAGGAGAAAAGAAGACGGTCTATGCTGAAATTATCAAATATATTCATAAGCTCTCCCTTCATGCACCGAACGCACCGAATCCCGACGCGAAGCTGAGGATAAGTCCGCCCGCAATAACAGAGGCTATCTGTCCCGAAACGTTCACGCCGATCGAATGCATAAGCAGGAAATTTTCCGGGTCTTCCTTAAGTCCCATTTTGTGAACTACGCGTCCCGACATCGGAAATGCGGATATACCCGCCGCACCGATCATGGGATTGATCTTTTCCTTTGAGAAAAGATTGAGAAGCTTTGCAAAGAGAACTCCGCCCGCTGTATCGAAAATAAAGGCTATGAGTCCGAGTCCGAGTATAAGAAGTGTCGCGGGCTGAAGGAATTTATCTGCCGTCATCTGAGTTGCGACCGTGATTCCGAGAAATATCGTAATAAGGTTTGCAAGGACCTTTTGCGCTGTCTCGGAGAGCGAGTTAAGAACGCCGCACTCACGTATAAGGTTGCCGAACATCAAAAATCCGATAAGATCTATTGACTCGGGTGCTATAAGACCCGCAACTATGGTAATTATTATCGGAAAGAGTATTCTTGTGGTCTTGGATACGCTTTTTGCCTTGTATGGCATACGTATCAGTCGTTCTTTTTTTGTTGTAAGAAGCCTTATGATCGGCGGCTGAATTACCGGAACGAGCGCCATATACGAGTATGCGGCGACCATAATGGCTCCCGTAATGGTTGATCTGTCACCGAGAAGCTTCTGTGCCACGACGATAGACGTAGGGCCGTCTGCCGCACCTATAATTCCTATTGATGCTGCTTCGGGTAATGTGAAAAACATGGATGCAAGGCAAAAGGTCAGGAAGATGCCGAACTGTGCCGCCGCACCGAATATCATGAGCTTTGGATTCGAAAGTATCGGGCCGAAATCTATCATCGCTCCGATTCCTATAAAGAGTATGAGCGGAAAGAGCTCGTTGGATATTCCCGCCCCGAAGAGGGTGGAAAGTGCTCCCTCGTATATCACCGGAATGTTTACTATGATGGCTCCGAAGCCCATCGGCAAAAGAAGTGTGGGCTCCATATTCTTTTTGATCGCAAGATAAATGAGAAGTGCGCCGATAAGCCACATAACCATTCTCTGCCAACCGCCGTTTTGAAACAACAACAATATGTTATCGTAAAGGATATCCATACACATTTTCCCCCATCGGTTTTATTTAATTACATAATGAATTGCAACGTGCAGAATACGGCGTAGATGCAGAGCAGAATTATTCCCTGCGCTCTTGAAAGCTTCGATCGAATAAGTGCGGGAACGGTCAGGAGAAGCATAACTCCGAGCATGACGGGAAGGTCGAGAACGTACGATGCGGGCATACCGCCTATCGTGGACTCCGCAGGCACGGGAAAAGGCGAGATGGTGATAGCAACGCCGTTGACGAGTACAAGATTAAAGAGATTTGCACCTATCACGTTACCGAGCGAGAGTGCACCGTGTCCCTTCGCGAGCGACGTGACAGCAGTCACAAGCTCGGGAAGCGAAGTGCCGAGCGCAACGAAGGTAAGTGCGATAACCGTTTGAGGAACACCGAGCTTTTCTGCGATAAAGGTTCCGCTGTCGACCAAAAGATTCGCGCCGCCGGCAATAACCGCCGCGCCTACAACGAGAAACAGAATATCCCTCAGAACGCAGGGGATCTCTTTATCGTTTGCAAGGCTTGCCGCTGCGATGCCTGCATACGCCGCAAAGACGAGCAACATTGCTATACCTATATAGCATATAACGCCGCCCTTATATATCATAAACGCACCGCCTGTCAAGACAACGAGCGCTTCGATCAAAACAGACTTCCATGTAACCGGTTTCCTGTCATCACCGTCGTCCCCGGGATTACCGTTCTCTATACTTTCGATACCGTCGGATGGTTTTTTCTTCATGGATACGACCGTCATTATCATATATACGATGAATCCGGCAAGTAATATAAGTCCGACGGTTCGGCTGAATTCGCCTGTTATATAAGCTATCGCCATATAAAATACAGCGGCGACAAAGAAGAAAGTAACCGGCAATATCATCGATTTTCTTTCTACCTTGCCCGGCTTTACCGCTATGGTTATGGCGGCTATCAGCGCGGTGTTGCAGATTATCGATCCGATGGCGTTTCCGTAAGCCATTCCGCCGGAGCCCGACATTGCGCCCTGCGCGGATACCATTACCTCGGGCAGAGTCGTTCCGATGGATACTACCGTGGCTCCGATCAACAGCTCGGGCAGATGGAAGCGTCTTGCTATACCCGACGCGCTGTCAACGAACCAGTCACCGCCCTTGATGAGCATTACAAGACCGATGGCGAACAGAAAAACATTAAAAAATATCATACTGATCCTCCTTTTATTTTAAACGTCCTCAGACAAATTTATACCTGTATACAAAAAGACTCAATATGCAAAAATGCATATTGAGTCTGGTCATTTAAAACAAGCCAGGCACGAAGCCATGATGTTGACTTGCTACGTGCTCGACACACGCCGCTACTCCCTCAAAATCCATAAATCATTATACACCGAACAAACGGTTTTGTCAACACTCTTGTCGAAAATTCCGTCGGTGCAATATATATTTAAGTCGTCCGTAAAGGATATCAGTCGAAATAGCCTTCCTTATAAAGAAGCTCTGCGTTGAGGACCGCACCGCCTGCGGCACCGCGAAGCGTGTTGTGCGAAAGTCCTACGAACTTGTAATCGTAGAGCGAATCCTCGCGAAGTCTGCCTGCCGCTACGCCCATTCCGCCGTAGAGGTCTCGGTCGAGAGCCACCTGAGGACGGTTATCCTCTTCAAAGTAAGTGATAAACTGTTCGGGAGCATTGGGCAGGCCAAGCTCCTGAGGCTTTCCCTTGAAATCTTTCCACGCCTCAAGGATCTCCTCCTTGGTAGGCTTATTCTCAAACTTTACAAATACAGCCGCGGTGTGTCCGTCGGTTACGGGAACACGGATACACTGCGTAGTAATAATGGGCGCATCCGCCTTGACGATCTTGCCGTCAACTACCTTGCCCCATACGCGAAGCGGCTCCTGCTCGCTCTTCTCTTCCTCTCCGCCGATATACGGAATTACGTTATCTACCATTTCGGGCCACTCTTTAAAGGTCTTGCCTGCGCCCGAGATCGCCTGGTAAGTCGTTGCAACGACCTCCTTGATACCGAACTTAAGAAGAGGTGTAAGCATGGGAACATAAGACTGGATAGAGCAATTCGGCTTAACCGCAATAAATCCTCTCTTTGTGCCGAGTCTCTTTCTCTGTGCCGCAATAACTTCATAGTGAGAGTTGTTGATCTCCGGAATTACCATAGGGACGTCGGGAGTCCAACGGTGAGCCGAATTGTTGGAAACAACGGGGATCTCGTGCTTTGCATAGTCCTCCTCAAGCGCCTTGATTTCTTCCTTTTTCATATCTACCGCGCAGAATACAAAGCTCACGAGCTTTCCTACCGCGTCTATATCAGCCGCATCAAGAACCACCATCTTCTTGAACTTCTCAGGCATCGGCGTCTTCATCTTCCAACGCGGACCTACAGCTTCTTCATATGTCTTTCCTGCAGAGCGTGCTGACGCCGCAAGAGCCGTTACCTCAAAATAGGGGTGGTTTTCAAGCAATGTCAAGAAGCGCTGTCCTACCATACCCGTGGCGCCGACAACGCCGACCTTCATTTTAGCCATAATAAAATATCCTTTCAGAATAGTTTATGATAATAAATATACAATTATGATATCATATCCGGGAACAAAAATCAAGATTTTTTTATTGTTTGCCGAGTACAATTTTATTAAAATATGCACTTTAGTTTAGTAAAAGTTACACAAAAAATCCTTTATCCTCTGATAAGCATTTCATAAAGCTGATTTCTGCTCATTCCAAGAGCCTTTGCCGCCGCCTTTATCGCATCGTTTTTTGTCATTCCCCGCTCCGAAAAATACTCAACTGCCTGACCGGGAGTCATGCCGGAAAGCTCGGACATTTTATTTGCGGCAAGTTGCTCTGAGCCATCTATAACAAGCACGTATTCGCCTCTGGGCTCGCGCTCCGAATACATCCGGGCGGCGTGTGCAAGAGTGGTGCGACAGATATCCTCATTGAGCTTTGTAAGCTCGCGGCAAAGTGCTATTTTTCTGTCTCCGCCGAGAGTTTTGCACAGGTCGTCGAGCGTAGCTCGAAGCTTGTGCGGTGCTTCGTGCAAAATCACAGTCCGTCCTTCTTTTGCTATAAGCTCAAGCCGCTCTTTTCTTTCCTTATTTTGCACCGGCAAAAATCCTTCGAATACAAATCTCGCCGTGGGAAGTCCCGACAGCGTCAATGCTACGATAAGAGCGCATGCACCGGGGATCGAGGTTACGGGAATATCATTTTCGGCGCAAAGCCGCACGAGATCCTCACCCGGGTCGGATATGGCAGGAGTACCCGCGTCTGTGATAAGCGCGCAGGACTCGCCCGCAAGCAATCTTGAGACTATCTCCTCACCCTTTTCACGCTTGTTGTGCTCGTGATACGAAATGAGTGTCTTTGATATTCCGAAATGCGTGAGCAATCTCAGCGAATTTCTCGTATCTTCGGCTGCGATAAAATCCACCTCTGAAAGCACCTTAAGTGCCCTCTCTCCCATATCCGAAAGATTCCCTATCGGAGTTGCAACGACATAAAGCATACCTCCGCATATCTTGTTCTTTTCAAGACTCGCACCGTTTCTCATCTTAACTCTCACTTTCAATCACGTTATTTTATCTTATCACATATTCTTTTACAAAGGAAACAAATTTTCCAAATACTGAATACGAGGATGGTACATATGGCAATAAAAATATATATCGATCAAGGACATAATCCGCAAAACCCGAATGCAGGTGCCGAGGGTAACGGTCTTCGCGAGCAGGATATAGTTTTTCGCATCGGAATATTACTTGCCGATCTTCTGCGTGCAAATCCGGCATTTGAGGTGCGTCTGTCACGCCCTACCGCCGAAACTCAGATCGGAACGTCAAATACCACCAGCCTACGTGCGCGTGTGGATGACGCAAATGCATGGGGTGCCGACTATTTCATAAGTCTGCATACAAACGCTTCTGATATCCCGAGTGCAACGGGCAGCGAAGCGTTCGCTTTTTCGCGCACTTCACCCGCTTTTGCACTTGGCGAGGATATCCTTGAGGCGATGAGTGCCGCAACAGGTCTGCGCAACCGCGGAATGCAGGTGCGCAGCGGTCTGTACGTCCTCAGAAAGACGGCTATGCCCTCTCTTCTCATAGAGCTTGGATTTATCACAAATCCGCGTGATGCAGAGCTGATGTCCGAGCAACCCGAGCTTTTCGCCGAAGGTATATATCAAGGAATGCTCAACTATTTTGATCTTTGATCATTTTGAGCAACTCTTCCTCTGAGATGACCGCAATTCCGAGCGACTGAGCCTTGGTAAGCTTACTGCCCGCCGCTTCTCCCGCTACGACGTAATCGGTCTTTTTCGATACACTGCCGACAACCTTTCCGCCTGCTTGCTTAATAAGATCCGAAGCCTCATCACGCGACATGGTCGGCAGTGTACCCGTAAGCACGAAGGAAAGTCCTGCTAATGTCTCGCCCTTTGGAGCGGCAGTGTTTACGGTAACGAGCCCTGCCGCGCTCAGCCGCTCGCATAGCGCTATATTCTGAGGATGCGAGAAAAAGTTTACGACGCACTCGGCGGTTATATCTCCGAAATCATCAAGCTCTGCGATCTGTTCTGCGGTTGCCGTTGTAAGGGCTTCAAGCGTTCCGAAGCGTTCCGCAAGTGCCGACGCGGCGACCTCTCCGACGTTGCGTATTCCCAAAGCGTACACGAGCCTTGCAAGCCCCGCCGATTTTGATGCCTCTATCGCCGACACAAGATTCTTTGCTGACTTTTTTCCCATTCTGTCGAGCGACTCTATCTGCTCTTCTTTGAGTGAATAGAGGTCGGCAACATCCGAAATAAGGTCGTTTTTAAGCAAAAGGTCGACTATCTGCGGGCCGAGGCCGTCAATATTCATCGCTCCCTTGGATGCGAAATGCTCTATGCTTCTCGAAAGCTGTGCGGGGCAGGCACTGTTGGTACAGCGCAACGCCGCTCCGTCGTCCTTATCGAAGAACACGGGCTCATTACATGACGGGCAGACCGTTGGCATGAAGAACTCGATCTCGCTTCCGTCACGTGCAGATATATTCGCGCGAACCACCTCGGGAATGATATCCCCCGCCTTGCGTACCACGACTGTATCTCCGAGCATTATTCCGCGCTCGCGAATATAATCGATATTGTGCAGAGTTGCACGGCTGACGGTGGTTCCCGCAAGTCTGACGGGAGAAAGCTCAGCTGTCGGCGTCAGAACTCCGGTCCTTCCAACCGCTATAGAGATATCGAGAAGCTTTGTTTCCTTTTCTTCAGGTGGGAATTTATAAGCCACTGCCCACTTGGGCGTGTTGGTTCCCTCTCCTACGCGGCGGCGTTGCTCCAAAGAATCAAGCTTTATAACCACACCGTCGATATCGTAAGCAAGTCGGTCGCGAGCCTCGCCAATTTTTCTGATGTGCTTTGCAACTTCGTCGTAGTTGTGCGCCACAGTACGCATGGCAAGCGTTTTGAATCCAAGCTCGGACAAGCGTTCAAGCGTCTCTGTGTGGCTCACGGGCGCGTGCCCGTCAGAGTAAAGCTCGCCCTCCTGAAAATTAAACACAAATATATCGAGCTTACGCTCTGCGGTGATACTCGAATCAAGCTGACGGAGCGAGCCCGCCGCGGCGTTTCGCGGGTTAGCCATAAGGGTGCGCCCCTCTTGTTCTCGCTTTGCATTTATTGCTTCAAACACGGCTCTTGGCATATACACCTCGCCACGCACGGTCAGAGTCAGCGGTTCGGAGAGCTTCAGCGGTATCGACTGCACCGTCCGCAGGTTGAGCGTAACATCCTCCCCTACTATACCGTCGCCGCGCGTCGCTCCTCGGACAAACTCTCCCTTTTCATACATAAGAGAGACGGACAAGCCGTCGATCTTCGGCTCTACCGAATATAGCGGCGAACCGAGAAGCTTCTCCATCTCGTTGCAGAAATCCTCTGTTTCTTCAAATGAAAAAACATCGGAAAGCGAGTCCATTTTAACCGAATGCGTTACCTTTTCAAATTTGTCAAGTGCCTTACCGCCCACGCGCTGAGTCGGAGAGTTAGGGTCGTACAGTGACGGATTCTCCTCTTCAAGACGTTTGAGTTCGGCATACATCATATCGTATTCGTAATCGGATATTTCGGGTGAGTCATAAACGTAGTATCTCTGCGAGTGATAATTGAGCTTATCCCTAAGCTCCTCTACCCTTTTTATTACATTTTCGGACACCGAAGAATTCATAATATCCCCCCTGAGTTTCTTTCCCTATTATTATAACAATTTTTGAGCCCGATGTCAATCACACGCGCTACTTTTTTCTTATTTTACATCACCGCGAGTTATGAAACGACTGCCGTTCTCATAATGATTTAAATAGCAGGACTCGGAGGTCGATATGGAATACGTTTTCAGCTTTCTTATATTTGCCGTGGCTCTTGTGAACGGATGGACCGACGCGCCAAGCGCTATTGCGGGATGTGTTTCAACACGCTCGCTCACGCCCCGCTCTGCCCTCATTCTTGCCGCGATCTGCAACTTTTCCGGTGCTGTTATTATGGCACTCATTCGCCCCGGAGTTGCAAAAACTCTGTACGGAATTGCCGATTTCGGAGATGAATCGAATGTCGCGCTTATCGCTCTGTGCTCGGCGCTTCTGTCAGTCATACTGTGGGCAACCGCCGCCTCGCATTTCGGTCTGCCTACGAGCGAGAGCCACGCGCTCATATCGGGAATGAGCGGTGCGGCGATTGCGTGCAACATGAGTTTTGATGCGATCTCGCTCGAAGAATGGTGCTCGGTGCTGATCGGAATATTCGTATCCACTCTCCCCGTTATGGTTTTTGCTCTGCTTTTGTATCGCCTTACCCTGCGGGTTTTTTCAAATCAAAACAGGCGAGGTACCATGCGGTATTTCAGCCGCGTACAACGCCTCAGCGCAGGAAGCAGTGCATTTTTGCACGGAGCACAGGATTCTCAAAAATTCATCGGTGTATATATGCTCGGGCTTTCATTTTTGGGAAAAGGATCACCCGACAGTGAGTTTAAAATTCCGATCTACATAACTCTTATATGTGCCGCGGCGATGACACTCGGAACCATGATCGGCGGTTTGAAAATAATAAAGAAGGTGGGATGCGAGCTGACACATCTTGACCCACTCTCAAGCTCAGCGGCGGACACCGCATCCTCTGCCATACTCGGCGTTTGCTCGTTTCTCGGCATACCGACCGCCACTACTCACGCAAAGACCTGTGCGATGATGGGGGTCGGACTATGCCAGCGCCGATCGACCGATCCGAAAGTTGCAGGGGAGTTGCTTCTCGGTTGGATACTGACCTTTCCCATATGCGCACTTCTCGGATTTCTGATATCGCTGATCGCCAAAGCACTGCTGATCTAATCTACCCTCTGCGAAAGGATGATCATATGCCTAAATTTAATTATTTTGACTCGCTTGAACGGCTTGCACTGCTTTCCTCACGCGCCGTATTTATCGCTTGCTCTCCGGCAAAACCATCGGCGCAAAATGAAACGGCGGCTATCCGTCATTGTGCTGACAAAGCTGTTTGCGAGCTTGAACGTGTTCTCTTTGCGGATTTTATGCCTCCGCTTGAACGCTCAAGCATTTCGGCGTGTGCACACAGTCTTGTACGCATAATTGAAAGGTGCACGGATATTACCAATTACAGAACCGCAAAAAATTTTTTCGGAGAGAAAAAGAACAAGGAGGCGGAGCTATGCATCCGCCTCTCACAGTTGATCGAAGAAAACATGATACGTCTGAGACACATAAAACACCCGGAGGAGTTACCGGATATGGTCGGCTTTCGAAAAGTCGTGTGCGACGCACGTAACGCTCACACATCCACACAAAAAAAGCTGAACTCCGGGGTGTACCCACGCTCAGCCCAACATTCCTTGTATCTGATTGGAAAATTACGCTGTGAGCTCTCGCGTGCTTTTGACGACCTTATAGAGATAATGCTGACGAATATCTGAATCTACAGTTTATTGAAATAATACTCTGTCTCATGCCTGACCTCTCGGTTCATGATCAAAAGAGCCGAGAGGTTTATAACTGTCATCACGCCTATACAAAGATCCGCCGCTGCCCATATGATATCCGTTGATATGACCGAACCGAAGAGTATCGATAGTGAATAAAGAAAGACAAAGGCGCGATGCATGTTTTTCTTTCTTGAAAAATACAGCGTGCTCTCCATGCCGTAATGCGCCCAGCACAGAACGGTGGCAAGTCCGAAGAGCAACACTGCTATTGCGAGAAAGTAGCCTGCCGAAGTGCCGAGGACCGATTCATATGAGTCAACTGTCATCATCATATAATCTCCCGACGGATCGATCGCTCCATAACCTATTATTATAACTATGGCGGTCAGCGTACACAGTAATATGGTATCTACGAATACCTCGAATATTCCCCATATTCCCTGCTTCGACGGTTCGCGGCAATTTGAAACTGCGTGTGCCGCAGGTGCCGTTCCGCATCCCGCCTCATTTGAAAGTATACCGCGCATAGTACCGTATCTCAAAGCTCCCGAAAGCAAAAATCCACCAACTCCCGCCATGCCGCTTTTTAGTTCAAACGCATCTGCAAATATTTTTCGAAATGCATCCGCCGCATCTGTCGGTCGCATTATTATCACGGCAATTGAAAGCAAAACAAACCCTACACTCATAAACGGAACCAACTTTTCGGTCACTCCCAATATCCCCGATTGCCCGCGAATCATCGCAAAAAACACTATAAGTGCAAAGATAACACCTATTGCTATCTGCGGAACACCGAATACACCGTGCATGGCATTTGCCGATGCGCTGACCTGTATCATGCTTCCCATAGTGAATGCGTTCAGTATGCAGAATACGGCAAATATTCCTGCAAGGATCACTCCTGGCTTTCCCTTGAAGCACGCCTTGATATAATACATCGCAGCTCCGTGCGGACGACCGTCGGCATCATATTTTCTGTAGAGCATGGCAAGAACTATCTCGGCGTATTTCAGTACCATTGCAACAAGAGCACTCACCCACATCCAAAATACCGCTCCAAAGCCGCCGAGTGCAATCGCCGATGCCACTCCGACCATATTTCCCACTCCAAGGGTTCCCGCAAGTGCCAATGTCAGTGCTTTTGCCGGGGAAACACCGTCCTCGGTCTTATCTGAGCGAAGGCTCTTGATGATCTTTACAGGATGCAGAAAATGAAAAAATTTCAATCTTATACAGTAAAATATTCCCGATAATATCAAAAGAACGGGGACACCCACACCGAAAATATATTTGTTTAAAAATTCAACCGCTCCAAACATACGCCCCTCCGCTTATCAAAAATCACAACGATTCGCACTTAGTATCTCCATTTTTCCATATTTTCGCCATTTTTTGAATCAAACTTTTATTTTAGCACTCACAAATTGTGAATTAAATGTTAAATATTAAAAAAAGACTTGATTTTTTTAAAAAAAGGTGTAAAATATGATTATAGCTTAGCACTCAGAATATGTGAGTGCCAACTATCACACATTTGATCTTATTGAAATATTTATTTTAAGGAGGAACAAAAAATGACAATCAAACCGCTTGCTGACAGAGTTGTTGTAAAAACTGTTGAAGCAGAAGAAAAAACAAAAGGCGGACTTATCCTCACCGCATCCGCACAGGAAAAGCCCCAGGTAGCAGAGGTAGTTGCCGTTGGTCCCGGCGGACTTGTTGACGGTAAGGAAGTCGTTATGACCGTTAAGGTAGGCGACAGAGTTATCACGTCGAAGTACTCGGGCACCGAGGTAAAGGCTGACGGAGTTGAGTACACGATAGTTCGTCAGGCTGACATTCTCGCTATAGTTGAATAATCAAAACATATTTATCAAGAAAGGAAGAAATTATTATGGCAAAGGAAATTCTCTATGGAATCGAAGCTCGCAATGCTCTCTCCAGAGGCGTTGACAAGCTTGCAGATACTGTTAAGATCACTCTCGGCCCAAAGGGCAGAAACGTAGTTCTTGACAAAAAATACGGCTCTCCGCTCATCACTAACGACGGCGTTACCATCGCAAAGGAGATCGAGCTTGAAGACGAAGCCGAAAACATGGGCGCTCAGCTCGTCAAAGAGGTCGCTACCAAGACAAACGATGCCGCAGGCGACGGTACGACGACAGCTACCCTTCTCGCTCAGGCGTTCGTTCGCGAGGGGATGAAGAACGTTACCGCAGGAGCTAATCCCATGGTGCTCCGCAAGGGTATAAAGAAAGCTGTTGACAAGGCTGTCGAGTCTCTTGTTGCAGGTGCAAAGAAGGTCAGCGGCAGCGAGGATATCGCCCGCGTCGGTACTATCTCAGCAGGCGACGAGGTCATCGGTGAGCTTATCGCCGACGCTATGGAAAAGGTTACGTCTGACGGCGTTATAACGGTCGAGGAGTCCAAATCGGCTGACACATACTCCGAGGTAGTTGAGGGTATGCAGTTCGACCGCGGATATCTCTCACCCTATATGGCTACCGATATGGACAAGATGGAAGCTGTTCTTGACGACGCGCTCCTTCTCATTACGGATAAGAAGATATCCAACATTCAGGAGATACTCCCCATTCTTGAGCAGGTAGTTCAGGCAGGCAGAAAGCTTCTCATCGTTGCTGAAGACGTTGAGGGCGAAGCTCTTACCACGCTCGTACTCAACAAGCTCCGCGGCACGTTCGTTTGCGTTGCTGTAAAGGCTCCCGGCTTTGGCGACCGCAGAAAGGAAATGCTCCGCGATATCGCAATACTTACAGGCGGCGAAGTGATCTCCTCCGAGATCGGTCTTGAGCTTAAGGATACCACTCTCGATATGCTCGGTCACGCACGTCAGGTAAAGGTCAATAAGGAAAACACGATCATCGTCGGCGGCGCAGGCGATCCTGCAGATATCAAGGCACGTGTCGCACAGATCCGTACCGCTATCGAAACAACAACATCCGATTTTGACCGTGAGAAGCTCCAGGAGAGACTTGCAAAGCTCGCAGGCGGTGTTGCGGTTATCAAGGTAGGCGCGGCAACCGAGGCAGAAATGAAGGAAAAGAAGCTCCGCATCGAGGATGCTCTCAACGCTACTCGCGCGGCAGTCGAGGAAGGAATCGTTGCAGGCGGCGGTACCGCTTACCTCAACATAATTCCCGAGGTTGCAAAGCTTATTGATACCGTTGACGGAGACGAAAAGACCGGTGTTCGCATCGTTCTCAAGGCACTTGAAGAGCCTGTACGTCAGATCGCCGCAAATGCAGGCTTTGATGGCGGCGTAGTAGTCAACGAGATCATGAAGAGCGGCAAGACCGGATACGGCTTTGACGCTTATAACGAGGTATACTGCGATATGATGAGCGCAGGTATCGTAGATCCCGCAAAGGTAACACGTTCCGCACTTCAGAACGCCGCTTCCATCGCATCCGTAATACTGACGACCGAGTCGGTAGTTGCAGATAAGAAGGATCCCGCGGCAGACGCTGCCGCCAACGCTGCTATGGCAGGTGCCGGCGGCATGGGCGGTATGTATTGATAGAAAAGTAATATCTGCTCAAAAAGGGTTGCACCGTCACAGTGCAACCCTTTTCCAACGCAAATTTTTTTATTTCTGAGGATTGATATATTTCCAATAAGAAACTATATAATTAAGTCCCGACCACACAGTCATAACGATACTGAATAGCAACGTCGCCCACGAAAGCGGAACGATATCGACACGCCAGAAGAGAATTTCCCCACCGATTGCCTCCAGAATATTCTTGATGACAAACTGAAGCACAGGCTCTAAAAATACCGTTGATATGGCGACTATCTGCGAAACAGTTTTGATCTTTCCGAGAGAGTTTGCGGCAATTACAATATTTTCGCTTGTAGATACCACAAGTCTCATTGAAGTGACCGCCAGCTCACGGAAAACGACTATAAGAAGAGTAAACATCAAAATAAGATTGAGGTTGCTGAATTTGTAAAGCAATACGAAAAGTGCGCCTATGACCATAAATTTATCGGCTATGGGATCAAGAAACTTGCCAAAATCGGTAACAAGGTTATTGCGGCGTGCGATTTTACCATCAAGCATATCGGTAACCGACGCACCGATAAAAAGTGCGGCGCATATAAAGCAAGATGCGTAATGCCATATTCCGTATGCGGGAATCACTCCCACGATAAGTATTATCGGCACAAGACAGATACGAATAACTGTCAGCTTATTCGGTAGATTCATTTTTGACATAACAGCCTCCTGTAATTAGTTTTCTGTAATTGCTCTTCCCATCAGATCGTAATCGAGCACCTCGCGCACCTTGACCTTGACGAACGAGCCGGGCGCTATTCTCTTCTCTGCTCTGAAATATACCTTTCCGTCGATTTCAGGGGCATCTGCCGCGCTTCTTCCGAAATGCACTTGCGCCACGGGATCGTAATCCTCGCAGAGTACGGTGATGACCTTTCCAATCTTTTTCTCATTGTTCGCTGTATTGATATCAAGTTGCTCCCTCATAATGATATCTGCTCTGTCCTGCTTTACCTGCTCGTCGATCTGACCGTCAAAATCATACGCGGGAGTATCCTCTTCTCTTGAATACGGGAAAACTCCGAGGTGATCGAACTCAGCCTCCTTGACGAACTCACAAAGCTCCACAAAGTCCTCCTCGGTCTCGCCAGGGAATCCAACGATAAAGGTAGTTCTGATAACTATGTCGGGGATCTCTGTTCTGAGCTTTTTGATGACCGAGCGCACCATAGCTCCGTCACCGTGTCGGTTCATCGCCTTGAGCATTTTATCACTGATGTGCTGAATCGGAAGGTCGATGTATTTAAGTATTCTGTCGTTGTCACGTATTTCGGCGACCAGCTCGTCGGTGATCTTGTCGGGATAACAGTAAAGCAGCCGTATCCACGGAATGCTCGTGGCGTCTGTTATCTCGCGCAGAAGTTTTGCAAGGCTGTAGCTTCCGTAAATGTCGAGTCCGTAGCGTGTAATGTCCTGCGCCACGATATTAAGCTCGCGCACTCCCAGCGCCTCAAGCTCCTTAGCCTCCTTAACTATATCCTCGATTGTGCGGCTTCTGAAATGTCCTCTGATAGACGGAATGGCACAGTACGTGCACCGATTGTCACAGCCCTCGGCTATCTTGAGGTACGCCGTATATTCGGGAGTCGTAAGGACTCTGTCGCCGCCAAGACGTACACATTCCTTATCTTCAAACGAGCTGTATTTTCTCTTTGAACCCTTCTTTTTGTTGACGGTTACCGCCTCAATAGCTTCGACGATATTATGTATGCTTCCGACGCCGAGCACCGCATCGACCTCGGGCATCTCCTCGAGTATGCCCTCGCGATATCTCTCTGCAAGGCATCCCGTAACGATTATAGCCTTAAGCGAGCGATTTTTCTTCAGCCAAGCGATATCAAGAATATTATCTATCGACTCCTTCTTGGCACTTTCTATAAATCCGCATGTGTTTATAATAACCACGTCAGCCTCTGTCTCTTCGGGGGTTATCTCATAACCCGCCGCAGCGACTTCATTAAGCATTACCTCGGTATCAAGCTGATTTTTAGGGCAACCGAGCGAAACAAATCCAACTTTCACTTTTATTTTCCTTTACCTTTCAAAACAAATATATTTACGCAATTACTCAAATATTTCAAGAAGCTGAGGCGGATCGTCAATAATTATATCGGGATCGCAAAGTGCAAGATCCTCACGTGTGCGAAATCCCCAGGACACAGCCACCGATGCAAAATCAGAGTTTTTCGCCGTGCGGATATCGACCTCGCTGTCACCTATAAAAGCGCATTCACCGAATTCAAAACCGAGCGTGCGCGCTATGTAATGCGGCGCTGTGGGATCGGGCTTACGCGGCATTTCCGTCTCTCCCAACGCCATAGAAATTGTCTTTGCGTCGAAAAGGTCGCTTATTATCCCCTTGACGTAGGCGTCGGGCTTATTTGAGAGCACTGCAAGCGTATATCCGCGCCTGTAAAGCTCCATCATAGCCTCGTACATTCCGGCATAACAGCCGTTAATCCGGTTGTAGGTGATTCCGTAGCATTTTTGAAAATATCCGTAGACCTCTTCGGCGCGCTCCGGGTCTTGTGAAACTTCAATCGGCATTGTCCGCATTATAAGAACCTTCGCACCGTTACCGACAGCCGCCCTGACCTCCTCATAGGTCTTAGTGGGAAATCCGTAGTACTCCATACACATATTTACGGCATCCATAATGCTGTAAAGCGTATCGGCAATCGTACCGTCAAGATCAAATATCAAAAGCTTTTTTTCTGTTAACTTCATGGAAACCTCTGAACTTCTACTACTCTGCGTACTATTATATCACATTAAATCCTTTCTGTCAACGGCGGCAAACGAATACGACGAGTTATTTTTTAACGATCATATACGAGTGTCTTTACGTAAAAAATCCCCTGCAAATATGTGACCTGCGCTGCGTATAAGTCTGTTAAAATTCGATGAATGTAGGTATATATTACCGCAATAATATGTCAAAAACAGCACTTATCTCCATTGTGCACAAATTTAGTGTTTTTTTCGGGGAAAACGCTTTCATTTTTGTCAATTTCCACAACAATTTTTTCCTTAAAAAGCAAAAAATCGTCATTTCACACCTTTTATATATTGACAAAATGTGATATAATACTAAGTTGTGAAAGTTTGATTATTAAAGGAGATTAATGTTGTGATTCGTAACGATCTAAGAAACATAGCGATCATTGCGCACGTTGACCACGGAAAGACCACACTTGTCGATGAGATGCTCAAGCAGGGTGGAATTTACCGCGAAAATCAGGAAACCGTAACGAGAGTTATGGACTCGGGCGACCTTGAAAAGGAACGCGGAATTACCATTCTTGCAAAAAACACCGCCGTTCACTACAAGGACGTTAAAATAAACATAATCGACACCCCCGGACACGCAGATTTCGGCGGCGAGGTCGAACGTATCCTCAAGATGGTAAACGGAGTTTTACTTCTCGTCGATGCCGCAGAGGGTCCAATGCCCCAGACCCGCTTTGTGCTTCAGAGAGCACTTGAGCTCAATCACAAGGTTATAATTGTTATAAACAAAATAGACAAGCCCGACGCAAGACTCGGAGAGGTCGAGGACGAGATCCTTGAACTCCTCATAGACCTCAACGCATCTGATGAACAGCTCGACAGCCCGATGCTCTACTGCTCGGGAAGAGCCGGTACTGCCACTGAGGACCCCGACGTAGCAGGAACCGACCTCGTACCTCTCTTCGAAAAAATACTCGACTATATTCCCGCCCCCGAGGGAGACGAAAACGGCGAGCTTCAGCTTCTTGTTTCTTCCATTGACTACAACGAGTACGTAGGAAGGATAGGAATAGGCAGGATCGAGCGAGGATCTATCCGCGTAAACCAAGATGCGTATATTTGCAACTATCACACGGGAGCGGCACCGCGGCGCACCAAAATTGTCGCTCTCTTCCAGATCGACGGACTTCTCCGGGTCCCCGTCGAAACGGCAAAGATGGGAGACATCGTTTGCTTCTCGGGCGCTGAAAGTATTACTATCGGCGATACCATCACAAGCCTTGCCGCGCCCGAGCCTCTTGAGTTCGTAAAGGTCAGCGAACCCACGCTTGAAATGACTTTTTCAGTCAACGACAGCCCCTTTGCAGGTAAGGAAGGAAAATTTGTTACATCGCGTCAGCTTCGCGACCGACTCTACAGAGAACTTCTTAAGGACGTTTCGCTCCGTGTTGAGGACGGCGATACTACCGATGAATTCAAGGTTGCAGGGCGCGGTGAGATGCATCTTTCAATCCTTATCGAGACCATGCGCCGCGAGGGTTACGAGATGACCTGCTCAAATCCCCGCGTGCTTTACAAGGAGATCGACGGCGTCAAGTGCGAGCCTATG
>CAYQEY010000011.1:0-36008 GCA_964416635.1 uncultured Lachnospiraceae bacterium
CCTACGATAAGAGCGGAAACATCGAGACTGTAAGCGAAGATAATGTTCTCGTCGCGAAGTATTACTACGATAAGTGGAACAGACTTATCCGTGAGGATAACCACAAGCTTGCAAAGACGTACACTTGGAGCTATGACGTCGGCGGAAATATTCTTGAAAAGAGTCTTCTTCAACTGCGCCTATCATATATTGTGACAGGATTGACGGCAAGCTGGTTGGCGCCACGCTCACAAAATTGTCAAAAAGCCACAGGAGTGGTAATGAACGATTATTTGTCTGCTGCAAATTTATTTCGGAGTATATGATATGTTTATAGAAGAAAAGATAAGCACAAAGATAGAAGACCGTTATGATGTTGCCATATGCGGCGGCGGATTTGCCGGAATTTCAGCGGCGCTTGCGGCAGCAAGAAACGGAAAAAAGGTGTGTCTGTTTGAACGTCAATTTATGCTTGGCGGTCTCGCAACCGCAGGACTTATTACGATATATCTTCCACTTTGCGACGGTATGGGACGTCAGGTATCATTCGGCATTGCCGAAGAGCTGTTTCATCTGTCAATAAGCCTTGGCGCAGAGGCGAGAGTGCCTGAAAATTGGCTTGATCCCAACGGCTCCAGAACCGAAAAGGATAAGCGCTTTGAGGTTCAGTATAATGCTCAACTATTTGCCATTCTTGCGGAAAAGCTGCTTATAGGCGAGGGTGTTGACATAATGTACGGCACTTACGTTGTGGAAGTTAATGTAAAAGACGGCAAGATAAAGCATATTATAACCGAAAATAAGTCCGGACGTCGCGCATATGCGGTGGGCAGTGTAGTTGATGCTACGGGTGACTGCGATATCGCTCATTTTTCCGGTGTGCCTACCGTAGGATTCAATCAAGGAAACATTCTTGCAGGATGGTACTATTCTGTGGGAGACAAGGACGGATACAGGTTAAATGCAGTCGGTGCCAGCGATATTCCCGATGAATTAAAGGACAACAAGAATCAAATAAAGCCCTTAATTGACAGAAGATTCGGCGGCATAGACGGAAAAGAAATATCAGAATACGTTTCTCTTTCACATAATGCCACGTTCGATCATTTTCAGAAAAAGAGAAACAATGATCCTTCTGTTTTTCCGGTTACGATTCCAACCGTTCCCCAGCTCCGCATGACCAGAAAGATATGCGGTGAATATGAGCTTGCTACGGAAGAGATGCACAAGTATTTTGAGGATTCTGTGGGTATGGTGTCGGATTGGCGGCGAAGAGGCCCCGTGTATGAGGTGCCCTTCAGAACGCTTTACAGTAAAACAGTAAAGAACCTTATCGTTGCCGGACGTTGTACTTCGGTGACAGAGGGATTGTGGGACGTTATGAGGGTTATTCCATGTTGTGCTGTAACAGGTCAGGCGGCAGGAGTTGCGGCTGCATTATGCGATGATTTCTCGGAGCTTGATGTAAGCTTGTTGCAGAAGCGTTTGCAGGAGCAGGGTGTGGTCTTGCACGAAAAGGATCTGTAATATATTTGAGGAGCTGTTGTATTCAGCATATACCGAAATCGAATAAATAAAGGTGCAATTTGGCATTGATAGCCATTTTGCACCCATTTATATTATTAAATCAGATAGTTTTGGGTTGTGTTTGCTTTTGTTAGTTTTTATCACTCAGCGTACCACTGTATGAGTGATTAAATAATGTTTACCACTATATCAATATTTACACGGCGCTTCGGCAGCCCGTGTTTTGCAAATCAAAATTAAATTTTATTTTTGTTGACAACGCTTTTTTTGTGTGATATAATTGCCTTGTAATTCGTTGCATTGAAAAGGATTTCCTTATGAAAAAGATAGGCAAAGAGATTCTGTTTTTAAAAACCGACGAAACCAATCCTCGAAATGGCGAGGGTGCATTTATGCACTTAGATGACGGGCGTATTATGTATGCGTATACACAGTATTACGGTGATGACTGGTCTGACCACGCCTGTGCACGTATAGCGGTCTGCTATTCGCACGACGGCGGTGAGAGTTGGACTGACGGCGGAGTTCTCGTAGAAAAGAGAGCTTCGGCACTCAATATCATGTCGGTAAGCCTTATTCGTATGAAGAACGGCGACCTCGAACTTATGTATCTTCAAAAATCCATGAAGGGCGAAGATATGCTCTGCATGCCCTATATTCTGCGATCCGCAGACGAGGGAAGGACATTCGGAGAACCGATTTCCTGCTTTACGGAGGACGGATATTACGTTGTGAACAACGACAGACTTGTAACGCTTAAAAGCGGAAGAATAATTTTTCCCGCGGCGTACCACGGAAGGTCTGGCATGAACGCACAGCCGGGATGCCTCAAGGTCTGCTATTCCGATGATGACGGCAGAAGCTGGCACGTATCTCCGAGCACCGTTTGCTCACCGTATGAGGATAACACACGGCTGCAGGAGCCCGGCATCTACGAGCTTCCCGACGGAAGACTCTGGATGTGGTGCAGAACGGCGTACGGCCATCAGTATCAATGCTTTTCAAGTGATGAGGGTATTAGCTGGAGCGAGCTCGTTCCAGCGTTCAGGTTTACCTCTCCCGACTCACCGATGCAGGTAAAAAAGGTAGGAGAATATACCGTGGCGGTATTCAATCCAATTGCGTACAACTGCCTGGGAGAGGGCAGAGAAGTTTGGAAAAGCCCGAAGCGCACGCCTTACGTTTGCGCTGTCAGCCGAGATGGCGGGCTTTCATTCGTAGATATGAAGAATACATTTGCGAATGGCGGATTTGACGGATTTATTGAGAATTGCTACCTGCTTGAGGACGATCGCTCAAACAGCTATTGCTATCCGGCAATACTCGGGGTCGATGATGGTTTTCTCGTGGCGTACTATCACAGCAATAATACCGACGTGTGCCTTAACAGTACAAAGGTAATAAAAGTTCGCTTTGATGAGTTTAATTAGAATTTCATTAAATAATAAATAACTGTGAGGAGATAACAATGAAGGATATAAGAGTTGCATTCATCGGATTAGGTGCACGCGGAAGCGTACTTTTGGAGCTTGTGCTTGATCAGGGAGAGAACGTAGTTGCAGTCTGCGATCTTTATGCGGACAGAGCACAGAGCGCGGCAGACATGGTTGAAAAAAAACTTGGCGCGCGTCCTGCAGTATACCTGAATTACAAAGATGTTATGAGCGACGAAAATGTAAACACAGTGGTCATATCCTGCGCATGGGAAGACCACATCGAGATCGCCGTTGCGGCTATGAAAGCGGGTAAGGCTGTCGGAATGGAGGTCGGAGGTGCTTATTCGGTACACGAGTGCTGGGAGCTGGTAAGAACGTATGAGGAAATGAAGGTTCCGTTTATGTTTCTTGAGAATTGTTGCTTCGGCAGACGCGAGCTGATGGTGCTTAATATGGCAGAACTCGGAGTACTCGGCACGATAGTGCATTGTTCGGGAGGATATCATCACGATCTGCGTGAGGAAATAGCATCAGGAAGAGAGAACAGGCACTACAGACTGAGAAATTATATTTCGCGCAACTGTGAAAATTATCCCACTCACGAGCTTGGCCCGATTGCAAAGATCCTCGGAATCAATCAAGGCAACCGTATGGTCAGCCTTACGTCGACTGCATCAAAGGCGGAGGGGCTTCACGAATACACACTTAAAAACAAGAGCGACGACGATTTCCTTTGCAACGCTCATATAAATCAGGGAGATATCGTTACTACGGTTATCAAGTGCGCGAACGGTGAGACGATAGTACTTACACTTGATACTACACTTCCGAGATTTTACAGCCGAGGATTCACGGTGAGAGGAACAAAGGGTATGTACGAGGAGGCGACCGATTCGATATATCTTGACCGCCCCGAGGATATAGCGCTTGATTGGTCGTGGATATCAAGTCAGGTCGGCAACGCTGATAAGTACGCAGAGGAGTACGAGCATCCGATATGGAAGAAGTTCATGGAGGAGGGCGTCCGTGGCAGTCACGGCGGAATGGACTATCTTGAGTTCAAGGCCTTCTTCGAGTGTCTCAGAGAGGACAAGCCTATGCCTGTGGACGTTTACGATGCGGCAAGCTGGATGGTTATAAGCGTTCTCTCCGAGGTATCGATAGCAAATGGAAGTGCACCCGTGGAGATCCCGGATTTTACTGAGGGAAAGTGGCTTCGCGGAGTTATAGCGGAGTAAAAACATATAATATAATTTCAGGGCTGTTGCATTTTAACACATCCAAATGCAACAGCCCGCTTTTATTGACTTCAAATTTTCTTCAAAAGAAGATATTTAAATAATTACTTGCAACCCTTTGGGCAGTTTTTATCGAAAGAAGGATTGCAGGCGTAGAAATTTTTCGAGTCAAGGTTATCCTGAGCTATTCGCAATGCGTCGCCAAAGCGCTGATAGTGAACTATCTCGCGTGCTCGCAGGAATTTTATCGCGTCACTTACGTCGGGATCATCCGAAAGACGGAGAATGTTGTCGTAAGTCGTGCGTGCCTTTTGCTCTGCCGCAAGGTCCTCATTGAGATCTGTCAGGATATCGCCTTTGACTCCGACGTACTTCATGTCAAACGGCACACCGGAGGCGGCTACGGGATACACGCCGGTGGTGTGATCAACAAAGTAGGATGCAAATGGGCTGTTTTCGATCTGCTCAAGCGAGAGGTTCTTCGTAAGTTGATGGATTATCGCGGCAACCATCTCAAGATGCGCAAGCTCTTCCGTGCCGACGTCGGTCAGTATTCCCGTAACTTTATCGTAGGGGCAGGAATAACGCTGATGAAGGTATCTCATCGAAGCGCCGAGCTCACCGTCAGGTCCACCAAGCTGCGATATGATGATTCCTGCCAGCTTTGGGTTGGGATTTTTTATTTTTACGGGATACTGAAGTTTTTTATCATAAGACCACATAATCGATATTCTCCTTTCTGCAATTATACGTTTGCTTCATATTCCCACGGCCATGGAGAATCGGTCCAATTCCAGCTATCCGAGTAATTGCTCATAGCAGTGAGCGGTATACCCTTTTGCGCAAACTTTTCGAGCAGAACGGCGCGCTCCGAGAGCAGATTTTTATAGTATTCCATTGCTGCTTTGCAATGAGGATATGCGTCGAGATAGAGGATCGTATCGACGAGCGCAAAATCGACCTTACGAAGCTTATTCATAAGCCGTGAATCCATATTTCCGTTATTGTCGGGACCCGAGCAATTTCCGCCGCCCATATTGCTCCCTGCATTATTGTTGCAGGAGCAAGAGCCTTCGTTTCTGTACCTGTTCATACGGTTAACCACAGCATTTTCCTCCTTTTTCGATTCTTCTTCCCATGAAGGGCAGGTCAAGCTCGGTGAATATCGTGCCTTGCTTGAGAGCGGTATCAAGGTCGTACAGATCTTTGAAGTTCTGCAACGGTGCATATACCGATGCGAGCGGATATCCGGAAAGCCCCCGGCTTTCTCGCACTCTGCCGTCGGTTCCTTCGCAAGACGGAGTACATTGCTTTTGTGAGGGGGCGTTTCCTCTTCCGTCCATCATCATCCGGAGCAGAGCTTCATTACAACCCCCGCGCGCTATCATATTGTCGTCTTTATACATCGCGATCAAACCTTTCTGTTAATATACATAGCGTTACGAGCAAAACAGATTGCTCTATAGATATACTATGCAAGTGATTACAGAAGCGACAAAAAGCGGCTCACCGTAAGTTAAAACTTTTCGTTATCCTGACGGGGTTATGATATTTGTCATCAAAACAAAAACCAAGGCATGTTTGAAGTGACCTTGGTTTTGTGTATCTTAATTTTCACGTGTCTTGCACACATCCACCCAATCGGTATATCCCGAATATTTTTCAAGCTCGGGAATGCTCAACTCAATTGCGCTTGAAGAGCTTCCGCAAGCAGGAAACACGGTATCAAATCTTTTGAGCGATGTGTCGAGGTACACGGGTACTCCGTCATTTATCGCAAACGGACATACTCCGCCGACCGCGTGTCCTATCAATAGCTTGACCTCGTCGGGCGTGAGCATTTTTGCTTTTGCTCCGAAACGCGATTTGTATTTCGCATTGTCTATTTTCACGTCGCCCGCGGCAACTATCAGTATCGCGCCCTCTCCGAGCGAGAAAGAGATGGTTTTTGCAATCCTGCAAGGCTCGCACCCGAGAGCCTGCGCGGCGAGTTCAACAGTTGCGCTCGATACGTCGAATTCGCGCACTCGGTCTTCAATGCCGAGTGATGCAAAAAAGGCTTTGACCTTATCTATTGACATTATTTTTTCCCTTTACAAATGTATTGTTATAATTGTCGATACACTCCGAGATGATGCGCTTTGCATCGGCGGCGTCGAGCAATTCTTTAACCGCGGTCTGCTTGTTTTCAAGCTGCTTGTATACCGAGAAAAAGTGCATTATTTCATCGAAAATGTGGGGTGGGAGCTCGTCTATGGAGCGAATTTGGTTATACGTTGGGTCCGAAAAGGGAACTGCTATTATCTTATCATCAATAGCTCCGCCGTCGAGCATTCGCATAACTCCTATGGGCATAACGCGGATAAGCGTCATCGGAAGTATCGCCTGCGTGCATATCACAAGTACGTCCAGAGGGTCTCCGTCATCGGCATAGGTCCTCGGTATAAATCCGTAGTTTGCGGGGTAGTGGGTTGAGGTATAGAGTACGCGGTCAAGTCTCAGAAGCCCGGTGTATTTGTCGAGCTCATACTTGCAGCAGCTGCCCTTGGATATCTCTATTACCGCGGAAAAATCTTCGGGAGTGATCACTGTGGGATCAATATCGTGCCAGATGTTCATGCTTTTCTCCTTTATGTTTTTTATTTTTAGTCAATTGTAAAACTGCGTTTTCCAATTGAGAGCCGCGCGGCGGGGATACGCGCACTTATCGCCGCCTGCCAAAATAGGAGATTTTGGCGGCTCCCCTCGGTGCGCGGACTCGCTTTGCTCGTCTTAGCGGTGTTTTTTCGGCGGCAAAGCCGCCGAAAAAACGGATTTGATTTGAAATCGCTGATTTTTACAATCGGCTGGTTTTTTATTTTACATAATCAAATTCAAAATCGTATATTGAGACCGTCATTCCGTCGGTACAGCCTTTTTGCTCGAGAAGCTCAAATACTCCGCTCTTCTTAAGGACTCTCTGGAAGAAATTGAGTGATTCATAATCTTCAAAGTTTACTTGTCCGACGAGATTATAGAGCCATTCTCCCTCAACATAGAATACGTTGTTCTCGCGGCGTACCGTCGTATCGTGCGAAGCGCCGACATATGCGTCCTCCGGCTCGTATTCGCATTCGTAAACGAGCATGGGCGGAAGCTCGCGGAGCATTTCTGCCGCACGCTGTATCATTTCGGGGAGACCCTTTCCGGTGGCCGCCGAAACGTACATAAGCTCCCAGCCATTGTCAGAGACAAATTCCTCGAATTCCGCAATGTTAACCACCTCGGGGTCGAGTATGTCGGACTTATTGGCAATGATCATTTGAGGACGCTCTGCAAGCTCGGGACTGTAGCGCCTGAGCTCATAGTTTATATTCTTTATATCCTCTATCGGGTCTCTGCCTTCAAAGCAGGAGATATCAACGACGTGGAGCAGAAGTCGGCAACGGTCAATATGGCGCAAAAATGCGTGTCCGAGTCCTGCACCGTCTGCCGCGCCCTCGATAAGTCCGGGAATATCTGCGGCAACGAAGCCTTCCTCGGCGTTCACCGAGACCACTCCGAGATTTGGGGATAGGGTAGTGAAGTGATAATCGGCTATCTTAGGTCTTGCGGAGCTGATACGCGCGAGGATGGAGGATTTACCTACACTTGGATAGCCGATAAGTCCGACGTCCGCGAGCATTTTCAATTCAAGAACGAGATTCTTTTCCTCGCCCTTGGTACCGCTCTTGGCAAACATGGGGATCTGTCGGGTCGGAGTTGCGAAGTGCCTGTTGCCCCAGCCTCCGCGGCCGCCCTTGCAGCAAAGGTAATCCGCGCCGTCGTTGTCGGTCATGTCGTGAATGACCTTGCCGCTTTCCTCGTCCTTGATAAGCGTCCCGGGCGGAACGAGTATAACGAGGTCATCTGCCGTTGCTCCGTGCAGTTTGCCGCCCTTGCCGTTACCGCCATTCTCTGCGATAAACTTATGACGGTATTTAAAGGCAAGCAGAGTATTGCATCCGCTGTCGACGCGGAAAATTATATTTCCGCCGTGACCGCCGTCTCCGCCGTCGGGGCCGCCGTGAGAAACGTACTTCTCGCGGTGAAAGGCAACGGCGCCGTTGCCGCCATCGCCTGCCTTTACGTAAATCCTGACGTTATCTACAAACATTTTTTACCTCATGATACCTAAATTTTTGAATATCTCTTTCCAATGTGTAAAATCGTGGTATACTGCGTCGCACGTTACCTCATCCGTAATGGGGGAGGGAATTCCAGGCTCGTGTACTGCGATGACTGCACCGGCACCTGCGCGGTGCGCGGCGATTATTCCACTCGTGCCGTCCTCGAAAACCGCACACTCCGAGGCATCAAGCCCGATCCTTTTTGCAGCGAGAAGATATGCGTCGGGTTCGGGCTTTCCCTGAAATGTTCCGTCAAAGTAAACGATATTATCAAGATCAAACCAGCGTCCGAGTCCCATATGTTCGATATAGAAGCTGACGTTGTCGATCTCACTGCCGGTTGCCAGACAGAATGGGACAGAGTTTTCCTTGAGCCAATCGAGCATTTCGCACACACCGTCTGTGTATTTCATAAGCTCGGGCTGCTTCAGGCAAAGCTCTCTGTAAAGTCCTTCTTTTTCATTGGCGAATGCCTTACATTCAGCATCTGTGGGATTTGGGTTGAAATTTTCGGTGTATATTCTCGGATTGGGTCTGCCGAAGATGTTTTTGGCTATAAATTCATCCGTAGGCTCTTCCTTGCCGTGGGTTGTAAAATACTTTTTGAATGCCTCTATATGGAGTTTGCTGTCGAAAAAGAGTGTACCGTTGAAATCAAACAGCAGGCCCTTTATTTGCTTGTTTGTCATTGCTTTTCGTCGCCTTTCATTCTGATTATGAGTCTTATCGGTGTACCGTTAAACCCGAAGGTCTGTCGCAAACAGTTTTCGATATATCTTTGGTAGGAAAAGTGAAAAAGCTCTGCGTCGTTGCAGAATATGACGAAGGTAGGCGGGGCTACCGAGATCTGGGTCATATAATATATCTTAAGCCTGCGGCCCTTATCCGAGGGGGGTTGAACCTTCATCGTAGCCTCCGCGAGGACGTCGTTGAGCATACCCGTCGAGATACGTGTGGTAGACTGGTTATAAACGTACTTGATATGATCAAAGAGCGTGTTTATACGCTGACCCGTGAGAGCAGAGACGTATACGATAGGTGCGTAGGGCATATATGCAAGCGAGGTGCGGATACGTTCGTTAAAGTGGTTGACGGTCGAATTATCCTTTTCTATCGAATCCCATTTGTTGACTACAACGATAGACGCTTTGCCTGCCTCGTGCGCGATACCCGCGATCTTCTCGTCCTGCTCGGTGATGCCCGTGCCGGCGTCTATCATAATAAGGCATACGTCAGCCCTCTCGACTGCCATGTGTGCGCGGAGAACACTGTATTTTTCTATCTTGTCATTTATCTTTGACGCTCGGCGGATGCCTGCGGTGTCGATAAAGGTAAATTTAGCTCCGTCGATCTCAATATGCGTGTCGACTGCATCGCGCGTGGTTCCGGCAATATCAGATACGATAAGTCGCTCCTGTCCGATTATTTTGTTTATAATAGATGATTTTCCCGCATTCGGCTTGCCGATGACCGCTACCTTGATGCTGTCCTCCTCTTCATCCTCGCCGATGTCTGCGGGGAGCTTTTCAAGTATTGCGTCAAGCAGGTCTCCCGTACCGCTTCCGTGCACTGAGGAAACGGCAATAGGCTCACATTCAAATCCGAGCTCGTAGAATTCGTAGAACTCCAAGGGCGGAGCGCCGACGCTGTCGCACTTATTTATGCAGAGAACGATCGGCTTGCCGCTTTTCTGCAGCATTAGCGCGATATCGCGGTCGTCAGCTGTCAGTCCGGTGCGCACATCGCACATAAAGACGATAACATCCGCACTCTCTATGGCTATCTCTGCCTGAAAGCGCATCTGCTTGAGGATTATATCGTCGGTCTTAGGCTCAATTCCGCCTGTATCAATAACGACAAGACGCTTGCCGCACCACTCGGTCTCTCCGTATATGCGGTCGCGCGTAACCCCGGGAGTATCCTCAACGATAGAGCGACGCTCTCCTATGAGCTTATTGAAAAGTGTGCTCTTGCCGACGTTGGGTCTTCCGACTATAGCAATTATTGGCTTTGCCATTATATATACCTTCCTTTGATGAATTTTGCGTGTCAGTTGATGCCGAGTACTGCGCGGATGAAAGAGCAGGCATCGCTCTCTGTTGCTTTTGCTTGTACCCCGAGCCTGTCTGAAAGCTCTTCGGGTGTCATATCATCGAGAAATACCTCGCCGTCGGCTCTGAGTGCCGATGCCGAGAAGAGAAGCTCATCTCCGAGCTCACACCCTGACAATTGCTCGCATATATCCTTGCCCGTAAGCAGTCCGGATACCGTGATAGACTCTCCGAAGAAATTGTTTTTTATTCTGTATACCTTTATTTCAAGTCCGTTAAAGGACTCTTCGAGCTTTTTTGCAATATCGCACATATGGTCATACGCCGCGTATCCCGTTGCAATTGAAACACATCTCGGACGCTTGAATTTCTCATACTGTGATAGATCATCAAGCTCAAGATCTATTCCGGTACGCATATCGGTGAGCATCCCTACTCCATTCTCGATCTGCGAATAATCTTCATAAAAAGCGTCGTCGGGCAGAGGCAGCCCCGCAGTGATGTAGAACTCGTCCGACGGGAAGAAAATGCGCGTGCCGAACTCGTTTTTGCACCAATCTCCGTATGCGTTTATCTGCTTGATGATTGCGGCACTCTCCTCGGCACTGAAGCTTTCAAGCGGATACAGCCCGTCGCGAAAGCGCGTCAGTCCCGCAGGGACTATGGCAACGCTTGTAAGTGCAGGGTAGAGCTTTATGAGGTCGTGGAGCGAGCGGTCAAGCTCCGCACCGTCGTTAATACCCTTACAGAGCACTATCTGACAGCAGAGAGATATACCCGCATCTGCAAGCATTTTCAGATACTTCAGCACGTCGCCTGCGCGCTTGTTGTGCATCATAGCCTTTCTTAGCTCGGGATTTGTGGTGTGCACGGACACGTTTACAGGCGAGATATGCATATCGATTATTCGTCTTATATCGCTCTCGTGCATATTTGTAAGCGTGACGTAATTTCCGTGCAGGAAGGACAGGCGCGAGTCATCATCCTTGAAGTAGAGTGTCTTTCTCATACCTTTCGGAAGCTGATCTATGAAGCAGAAGACACATTTATTCTCACATGAGTGCTTTTTATCCATAAGCGGAGTTTCAAAGTCAAGTCCGATGTCATCGTATTCCTTCTTGACAATATGAAAAGAAAGCTCCGAGCCGTCGCGCTTTACCTTTAGGTCTATTTCTCTGTTGGCAAGGTAAAAACGGTAATCAAGAACGTCATTTATTTCTTTACCGTTTATTGAGAGCAGTATGTCCTGCACGCGCACGCCTGCTTTTTCTGCCCTGCTTTTGGGTAGAACGGCGGTGATCTTGACCATTACGGAACCTCCTTTTCAGATTGACAAAATAATTCATTATATTATATCATATTTTTTCCCCAATGTCAAAGGATTTTATTATCTTTTGGCGTAAAACTTGTTCTTTTTATTTAGTATTCGGTAACAATATCAGATTATAGGAAAAACACATAAAATGCTTGACAATTGATTTGATAAGTGTTATAATACAAACGTGTTGAAAATATAGCAATACTTATACCCGAAAATAAGTTGTGCGCAAGCGCTTCTGACTTGAAGGCAAAGGACTTTGTTTGTGTGGAGCCATGCCTTTTTCGGCATGGTTATTTTTATTTTCAGGAGGAACCGTATGGAAACGAGAATTGCCGTGATGGGAATAATCATTGAGGATGTCGATTCTGTCGAGTCACTCAATTCCGTGCTTCATGATTACGGAACGTACATCATCGGACGTATGGGAATACCGTATAGGGACAGATGCGTTAACATCGTAAGTATAGCAATAGATGCTCCGCAGGACGTTATCGCAGCACTTGCGGGAAAGATAGGGAATATCGAAGGAGTGAGCGTAAAGACTGCCTATTCCAATAAGATATTCAAGGACTGACTATGACAGATCGGGTAAAAAGTCTTATAGATAAGCTCGTTACATTTCGCACGCTTACGCTTGATGAATTCGAGTGCCTTATAGCAGACAGAGACGTTGATGCGGCAGACAGGCTTCGTGAGGCGGCAGTTTTTGAAAGAAAAAAGCATTACGGTAATTCGGTATATATCAGAGGGCTTATCGAGATAAGCAATATATGCAAAAATGATTGCCTTTATTGCGGGATACGCCGCTCAAACGCGGAGTGCGACCGCTACAGGCTGACTAAGGAGGAAATACTTGCCTGCTGTGAGGAGGGGTATGCGCTTGGATTCAGGACATTTGTTATGCAGGGAGGCGAGGATCCGTATTTTTGTGACGAGGTGCTTTGTGATATAGTACGAAATATCAAGACGGGATATCCCGACTGTGCGGTTACCCTATCCATGGGTGAGCGAAGCAGAGAAAGCTACGAGCGACTTTACGCGGCGGGTGCGGACAGATATCTGTTGAGGCACGAGACTGCAAATCCCGAGCATTATTCCAAGCTGCACCCCAAGCAGATGAGCTTTGAAATGAGAATGAAATGCCTGAGAGAGTTAAAGGATATCGGATTTCAGACGGGTTGCGGATTTATGGTGGGGTCGCCGTATCAGACCTATGCCGATATAGCGAGAGATCTGAAGTTTATCGAGGAATTCAAGCCGCATATGTGCGGCATAGGACCGTTTATACCGCACAAGGCAACGCCGTTTGCAAGCTTTTCTGCGGGTACGGTGGAGCTGACCTGTTATCTTCTGTCAATAATAAGGATAATGCATCCTACCGTTCTTCTCCCGGCGACAACGGCGCTCGGAAGCATAGAAAACGGCGGAAGAGAAAAGGGTATACTCTCGGGGGCTAACGTTGTAATGCCCAATCTATCTCCTATTGATAACCGCAAAAAATACGAACTTTATAACAACAAGCTTTATTCTAATGCCGAGTCGGCACAGTCAAAGGCAGAGCTTGAGGCGCAAATAAGCGCGATAGGATATGAGGTCGTGTGCCACAGAGGAGATGCAAAGTGAATATAAAATATTTATCAAATATGAAAGGAAAATAAATTATGGCGATCTACAATCCCAAATCATTAAAGGCAGAAGAATTCATCAACGACGCCGAAATACGTGCTACTCTTGAATATGCTTACGCAAACAAGCATAACGAGAAGCTTATCGATGAGATACTTGAGAAGGCACGTCCTCAAAAGACCGAAAAAGGAACTGTGTGTGCCGGGCTTTCTCACAGAGAGGCAGCTGTCCTGCTTGCTTGCGATATTCCCGAGAAAACCCGGAAAATGTTCGAGCTTGCCGAGGAGATAAAGCTTGCATTTTACGGCAACAGAATAGTAATGTTCGCCCCTCTGTATCTCTCCAATTACTGTGTTAACGGCTGTGTTTACTGCCCTTATCATATGAAAAACAAGCATATAACCCGCAAAAAGCTGACACAGGAGGAGGTTCGGAATGAGGTCATAGCACTTCAGGATATGGGACATAAGCGCCTGGCGATAGAGGCGGGTGAGGACCCCGTAAACAACCCTATAGAATATATTCTTGAGTGTATCGATACCATCTACAGCATAAAGCACAAGAACGGTGCCATCCGCAGAGTAAACGTAAACATCGCGGCTACCACGGTTGAGAATTACCGTAAGCTCAAGGATGCCGGAATAGGTACATATATACTTTTCCAGGAAACCTATCACAAGGAAAGCTATCTCAAGCTTCATCCGACCGGACCAAAGCACGACTACGATTACCACACTGAGGCTATGGACAGGGCTATGGAGGGAGGAATCGACGATGTAGGACTCGGAGTCCTCTTCGGTCTTGAGCTGTTTGACTATGAGTTTGTAGGACTTATGATGCACGCAGAGCATCTCGAGGCTGTCCACGGCGTAGGTCCGCATACTATCAGCGTTCCGAGAGTAAAGCATGCCGACGATATCGATCCTACCGCATTCGATAACTCGATATCCAACGAGCTGTTTGAGAAGATCATAGCCTGCATCCGCATAGCCGTACCGTACACCGGTATGATCATCTCGACCAGAGAGTCCGAGGAGGTTCGCGGAAAGGTACTCAACTGCGGTATATCGCAGATAAGCGGTGCTTCTCGTACGTCTGTAGGCGGTTATACCGAAAAGGAACGTCCTCACGACTCCGAGCAGTTTGACGTATCCGATCAGAGAACTCTGGACGAGGTAGTTGCGTGGCTTATGAAGAACGGACATATTCCGTCTTTCTGTACGGCTTGCTACAGAGAGGGAAGAACCGGCGACCGTTTCATGAGCCTTTGCAAGAGCGGACAAATACTCAACTGCTGTCATCCCAACGCGCTTATGACTCTGACCGAATATCTCGTTGATTATGCGAGCGAGGAGACCCAAAAGATCGGATTTGAGCTTATCGATAAGGAGCTTGATAAGATACCTAACGAGAAGGTAAAGGGAATAGCAAAAAAGAATATTGAGGATATCAAAAACTCCAATCGCAGAGATTTCAGATTCTAAGCCCAAAGGAGGATAATTTTTATGGGACTTAACGAAACAGCATCTGCCGATCGTCTTCATATAGGTTTTTTCGGCAAAAGAAATGCAGGTAAATCCAGTCTTGTCAACGCAGTTACTGCTCAGGAGCTTTCGCTTGTTTCAGACGTGCTCGGTACGACGACCGATCCCGTGAGAAAGGCAATGGAGCTTTTGCCGCTCGGACCGGTGGTTATAATAGACACGCCCGGTCTTGACGACGAGGGAGTCCTCGGAGAGCTTCGTGTAAAAAAGGCACGTCAGGTACTGAATCTTGTGGATATCGCCGTAATAGTGGTTGATGCCAACGAGGGACCGGGCAGAGAGGAGCGCGAACTGTGTGAGCTTTTAAAGGCAAAAAACATTCCGTATATTATAGCTTATAACAAGAGCGATCTTCTGTCTGATATTCCTGCCTATACGGAGAATAATATTATATACGTCAGTGCCGTCAACGGTACCAACATATACGAGCTTAAGGACAGGATAGCTTCGCTTGTCAATACAGTGCAAGAAAAAAGGGTCATAGTAGGAGATCTTCTCAAAGAGGGCGATAAGGTGATTCTCGTCGTTCCGATAGATAAGGCGGCACCGAAGGGAAGACTTATACTTCCGCAGCAGCAGACCATACGCGATATACTTGACGTCGGAGCATGCGCGCTAGTTTGCCGCGACAGCGAGCTTGAAGAAATGCTTGCCTCTCTCAAGGAGCCGCCGAGAATGGTGATAACCGACTCTCAGGCGTTCGGTAAGGTATCGAAGATAGTGCCGAAAGATATAGAGCTTACGTCATTTTCAATACTTTTCGCACGCTACAAGGGAAACCTTCGCGACGCGGTAAGAGGGGCGGCAATACTCGATAAACTGAAGGATGGTGACAGAGTACTTATTTCCGAGGGCTGTACTCATCACCGACAGTGCGGAGATATCGGCACCGAAAAGCTTCCCAAATGGATAACCGAGTATACACAAAAGAAGCTTAACTTTGAGTTTACTTCGGGCAGAGATTTTCCCGAGGATCTGTCGGGATATTCGATGGTTATTCATTGCGGTGGCTGTATGCTTACCGAGCGTGAGATGCAATACCGAGCAAGACACGCATCTGACTGCGGAATTCCGATGACAAACTACGGAATAGTGATAGCGCATACTCACGGAATACTGCGCAGAAGCCTTGAGCCATTCAAGGATATAGTAAACGAGCTTGATTAAAAAACGGCTGTAAAAAATTTCATACTGCAATTTGAAAGGACATTTTCCTTCTCAATCTGCGGATACGAATTTTTACAGCCTGTTTTTTATTTTGTCTTAATAATAGAATCACTGTGCTTAATGATGGGCAGGGCGATAAGTCCTATAAGCGTTCCGGTAAGTGCGCCCACAATGACGAGCACGGGAAGATAAAAGGCAAGTTTCAACTCATCAAGCAGAATAACAGCGGCAAGTATTTGCCCGATATTGTGTGCTATGGCGCCGCATATACTCACTCCGACCGGTGAAAAGCCGGGAGCTTTCAAAGATTTGAGCAAAAGCATTACGAAAAAGCTCAAAATACCTCCGCAAAGACTGTATACAAGAGAGGTTGCCGAGCCGAACAGCAAAAATGAAATAAATATTCTCAAAAGATTTATCGTAAGTGCGGTATACCAACGCATAGTATACAGCATTACGACTACGACCAGATTTGCAAGTCCGAGCTTCAACCCGTAAATACCGATTGGAAAGGGAACGAGATGCTCAACATATCCGAAAACTATTGCAAGTGCCGTCATAACACCGCAAAAGGCTATTCGCTTTGCCGAGTTACTTTTGAGTCTGCGAGTCATCACAATCCTCCTTTTTGAATTCCTATAAAACGGTTATGCAGTGTGTATAAGTACGAGTTCCGCCCGGGGCAAGAGCGGTAATGCTTTCCTTGTTTTCTATGGCACGGTCGGTTGAACCGTAAATGTCGGGAAGTCCTGACCATGGCTCGATACATACGAAAGGTGCACCGTATGCCTGCCAGATCAGCAGGTGATCAAAGTCGGGAAAATCAATTCGGACCTTGCGCTCGCCGCAGGAGTCGCACAGAATAAGAGAACGTGATAAGATCTCGCGAAGAATGATGGCATCGACCTCAAAATATTTTCTGTCGAGTACGAGCGTGTCCGAGTCGTCTCCGATCTTGTCGTACTGAGTGCTTAGAAGTCTGCCCTCGACTCTGTAATCTCTGAGGCTTTCGCATTTCTCAAATATCAGCTTTGCTCCGTCTATTCCGCTCGGCAGACAGAATCCCTCGTGAGCTCCGCATGAATAGTACATAGTTGAGTGCGAATTATTCGTTGCTGTAAAATCTATCTTCAGGGTTTTGCCGACAAGAGTGAAGCGGACCTTAAATTCAAAATGAAACGGATACGAGGCATAAGTATCCTCGCTGTCGCCTAATATAAGCTCGGCGGAAGTTCCGTCGGCTTTCAGAACGGAAAACTCTTTTGAGCTTGCAAATCCGTGCTTTGCAAGCTCGTATTTTTTGCCGCCGAGCGTATAAGCTCCGTCAACCAATCCTCCGCATATCGGAAAGAGTATTGGAGCGCGATCGTTCCAAAACCCGGGATCGCCCTGCCACAGATATTCTTTTTCGTCAGACGTTCTGATGCTTTGTATTTCAGCTCCTCGCGTGCTGATATCGACGGTGAGAAATTCACTTTTTAAAGTAACGAGATTTGACATAATGACCTCCGAATTTTATTTTTCAATAGAGACTGTAACCTTATTTGGCAGGCAAACTATACTTTTCAACTCGTCTGCATATCCTGTATGAACGCAGACAAGATCAGGGCAAGAGGCTTCCTTTATATATGCTTTACCGTCTTTTATAACGAGCAGATTGCTTCCTCCGTTGCTTTCTATTAAAAACTCGGTGTCTTTATTAAGCGGTAAACGTGCGTATTCCTCTCCGTCAACGCGCACGACCACCTCTTCTCCACGACCGAGGTATATAAATGAAAATAAGCAAAATACAGCAATAGCGACGGTAAGAACCGTTGAGAGGAGAATTATATCATTTTTTTTCATTTGAACCTCCGAATCCGTTTGTTTGCTCTATAGTACCGTCAGGCATTATCCACATTGCCTCGATGCCGTCGAGGGAAGAGATAAGAGCCATGCCGTCGTTAAGCTCCATACAGAAAAGAGCGGTAGAAAGCGCATCTGCAACGCCTGAAGACGAGGACGGGGCAAGAACGCTTACGGATACGAAGTGCTCGGGCGGCATACCGTCAACGCCACTTACGATATGTGAATAGCTTTTTTCGCCAACAGTAAAGAAACGCTGATATGAGCCGCTGGTAACAAGCGTCATACCGGAAAGTGAGATGATGTCGGTATACCCTTTACGGCCGTCTGTAAATGGATCCTCTATTGACGCGCTCCAAGGAGAGCCGTCGGACTTCTTTCCCGAGGCAAGCACATTGCCGCCCAGATTTATAAGAAAGCTTTTGTATCCGAGCTCTTCCAGCAGATCTGCCGCTTTTTCCGCAACGTATCCTTTGGCTACGGCGCCGAGATCGACAGATAATTTTTCATCGGTTATTTCGACCGAAAGCTCATCTTTTTCAAGAATGACCGAATTTATATCGGTGTGTATAAGTGCCGAACAAATGTCCGATTCGGATGGAATGGAGGCACTGTCGGGATATTTATTTGCATACTCACGCGCATCGTGCCAAAGAGATATAACAGAGCCGAGCGCGACGTTACAAGCGCCATCAGTCAATTCGTGCATCTGCTTGCCGAAGTCAATTGCATCAAACAGCCGCTTGTCAACAATTATCGGTCCTTTGCCTGCGTTTTGGTTCACATCATAAAGATTTGTGATACCCTCATGCGGCTCATATCTGTCGAGAAGTTTGTCATAATCACAGAGAAGTTCTTCAAATATGGCTTTTGTATCGGCAAGCTTGTCCTCGTCGGATTCATATATCTTAAAGGACGATATAGTGTCAAAATATCCGAAAAACTCACAAGTTTCGGGCGCATTGCTCCGAGAAAGGGTACATCCCGACAGAGAAGTAAGAGTCAGCGCAATTATAAAGATACATGCTAATGAAGAAATATAGGCTTTTCTCGGCATAATCGCACCACCTCCATACGTTTATGCAATAATTATATAACATAAGTGCATGATTGTCAAGCAAAAAGAACCGGCTGTTGCATAAAGCAACGTGATCACAGAAACCGAATACGACAACAAAAAGGGCGATTTTCACCTTAATTGTTGTCGTATTTTTAATATTCTGTTTATTGTGTTATATCCGTTTCCATGAGAAACGATGCCGTGCACGGCGTTTTTTTATTCTGCATCAGTGTTTTCCGAATCCGGATTATCGCATGGTTCATCGTCAAACGGTTCTTGAAACTCCTGTTGCATTTCTTCGATTATCGATTCGGGTTCTTTTGAATCATGAGATATGGATTTGTGGGAGATATTTCGCTCTTTAAGACGTCTTTTTATCCATTGGTCGAACAGAGTATATAATACGCTGCATATCGGAACGCTGATTATAATACCGAACATTCCGAGAAATCCTCCGCCTATGGTAACCGCGACAAGCACCCAAAGTCCGGGCAGTCCGACGTGCTTGCCCATAATTCTGGGATATATGATATTAGATTCAAGCTGTTGAAGAATAATGATAAATACAACAAACCAAATAGCTTTGATCGGACTTTCGACTAAGATCAGGAAAGCACCGATCGCTGTTCCGATAAACGGACCGAATACGGGTATAAATGCGGTAGCTGCAATAATGCAGGAAACCATAACGGCGTACGGCATTCGGAAGATGAGCATGCCGATAAAGCAAAGGACTCCGATAAGAAATACCTCTGTACACTGTCCTGCGACAAAGCCGGAAAAAGCTTTATTTGTAAGTACAACGAGGGAGGTGAGCTTTCGGGCACTCTCGCGTTCCATTATAGAATACACGATGCTCTTCATAAGGCGTCCAAGAGATTCCTTGGATGCGAGAATGTAGATTGAAAGAACAAGACCGAGTACAAAATTAACAACAGCGCTGAAAATTCCGGATATTATACCGATAGCGCCCTGTGTGATCTGAGACTGGTTTTCATTTAATAAGTTCAAAGCCCAAGAGCTTATCATGTTCCAGTCGATAGAAAAGGAGGGGGAATGAGCGTCTATGTGAAATCTCTCCAAAATACCGTTGATGGACTGAGTCAAGCTCTCCATCGCCGAGGGAAGTGCCGCGAAAAATTTTTGACAGGTCTCGATAAATTCAGGTATTACGAAAGCCAGCAAAACAGCTATTAACGAAAATATGAAAAGTATACTCAATGAGAGACATAAAGGACGTTTGAGCTTAGTCCATACCTTGCCTCCCTTGCGCGTAAGCTTGCCGAATACCTTTGTTTCCAGAAAGCTTAATGGAAGATTGAAAATAAACGCAAAGCATAATCCCACGATGATAGGGGTTAAAACTCCGAGTATTTTGGAAAGTGTTGCCCATACAATTCCCATGTTTGAAACTACTACAAAAAACAGTATCGAGGCAAATATAACCCCCATCCATTTTAAATAATGATGGTCTTCTTTGAATTTGTTCTTAATTTTTTTCATACAGTACCTTTTATTTATACTTCAGTATAGTTGAAAGGAAGGAAAGTGCTCATTATAGTCAAGAGTCTGTATCCTTATCCTTATCTTTGTCTTTCTTGGGCTTATCTTCCTTCTCGTCATTATCTTCATCAGATTTGGACGAACGAATGCTTATGACGGCACGGTCGACCTTGTGATCTTTGATTTCTTCAATATGAATATCAAGAGAATCCGTTGAGATCTCAAAGCTTGTTCCGTCTTCCGGAACAGAACCGTAAATACCGAGCACGAATCCACTGAAGGTGTCGGAATCGCTGTCTTCAAATTTTACTCCGATTGCTTCTTCAACTTCGGATATCGAAGCACTTCCGGCGATTCTCCAAGAACCCTCCGAGAGGACTTCTATTGTTTCCGGTTCATCCTCGCCATCATCTGTCCTTGTGAATTCTCCAACAAGGCACTCGACGAGGTCGGTAGTGGTAACTATGCCGTAAAGTCCGCCGTATTCGTCGAGAACGATAGCGAGCGACTCCTTATGCTCACGCATATTTTTAAACAGAACGTCAGCCTTAACTGCTTCGGGAACAAAATAAGCGGGTGAAACAACGGTTGCCATAACGTTTTCACGGCTTTTGTCCTCAAGACGCAGATATGCTCTTGCATCAAGAATACCGACGATGTCGTCCACGCTGTCTCCGCAGATGGGATAACGTGAAAAACGGCTGTTGTTGATGATCCTGTCCCACTCTTCCATATCATCGGAAATGTAAAGAAGGGTAAGTTCGGTACGGTGAGTTGCTATCTCACCTGCAGAAAGGTCGTCAAAGTCAAATATGTTTTCTATGAGTTCTTTGTTGTACTCGTCTATGCTTCCGTCCTCATGCGCCTCGTCAACAAGCGTGAGAACCTCTCCCTCTGTAACCGTATCAACTGCTTTTGCTTTGAATATTTTGGAAAGGATCTTTTTCCAAAGCATGAATATGAAGTTTACGGGGGTGAGTATTATTACCAGAAAATGAAGTATTCCGGCAACGCCCATTGCTAAGCCTTCGGCGTGCTCTTTAGCTAAGCTTTTAGGTGAGATCTCTCCGAAGATGAGAACTACTACTGTAATCACAGCAGTGGAAATTCCCGCAGCTGCAGACGATACGCTCGTTTCGGCGAGACACTCAACAAAGAATATTGTTGCAATAGAGGAAAGTGATATATTAACTATGTTGTTTCCTACAAGAATCGTGGAAAGAAGCTTGTCATAATGATCTGCAAGCTTTAGCGCAGAAGCAGCACGTTTATTGCCTTCGGACGCCAGATTTTTCATCTTGGCGCGGTTAAATGATGTATAAGCGGTTTCGCTTGCCGAAAAGAATCCGGACAAAGCAATAAGAATTAACATTAAAGTAATGGTTAGGGTACTCCCGTCAGGCATATTTTTCTCCTTAGTAAATTTTTTTGAAAGAAACAGAAAAGTGACAGAGATACGGTCAAGCAGTATAAAAACGCAAAAAAGCATAGCCTGAGCCTTTTTTGAAAAAAGCACGCAGGTTATGCATCAGACTGATTTTTATATGTACTTCGACAGCTACCGTCACTATCGTAGTTGTCCACGGCTGAAATTCTCCCAAATAATAGATTTCGATAAATATTATCGATTTACAAGCTATATTATACCATAAAAAAAATATTTGTCAATAGATAATCGTAAAATTTATAACGACGGCACACATAAAACAACATCTATGCCTGAATTTTGCTTACAGTAAGAGTTTTATACATCACAGAGAAAAAACGAGCTAAAAAGCGTTTTGACGGTAAAAAGATCGTCAAAACGCTTTCCTGCGGAAATTTTTATGAAATTAAATTTTATGTGTGTTTTTGAGCTGTGTATGTATCTTTGGAGTATCTTTGTATGCCGCCAGATACGAAACACGACTTATGCATCCAAATGCAACAACCGCAAAAACAACTGATCAGATTATTTATTTGCTCTGTATTCAGCGAGTGCCCGAGCGAGCTGATCGGGGCAGGAGGTGTTTTTGAAACCGCAACGGATACCCGAAAGACGGCTGATCGCCTCATCGACCGACATCCCTACAACAAGTGCCGCAACTCCCTGAGTATTTCCCGAGCAACCGCCCGTGTATTTTACAGAAACGATGACATCATTGTTGACCTCAATATCAATGTTTCGCGAGCAAACGCCCGATGTTTTGTAAGAAATCTTGTCCATTATAAATTCTCCCTGTTATTATTTTAAAATCTATCCGGTTGTAAAACGCAGTTTTACAATTGACTAATTATTAATTACTTTCTTGCTTTGGGGTAGAAGCCTATGGTCGAATATCCACTGAAATTCAGAGCAAGATATACAGAAAACAGTGTATAATCGCTTACCGAAAATCTGAAGAGATATTTTCGAAGCTGGAGGTCGTATTCGATAGGTCTTGAATCTACGGTAAGAGGCGTAGCTCCGCATATAGCTGCTGTTTCGAAAAGCGTACCGATAAAAGTTCCGTCAGAGCTTATGAGCGAAAACTCAAATATAAATTCTGAATTTTTCGGTATACGTGCCGACATATCTATGCAGGACCTCGAAACCAAAGCGTATTTTGTGCTGTTGAGCTCATCCTCGGTGTCAACTGTACAAATGCTGTGTATCTTAAGTTCAAATCTGTCAATCATATTGTAAAAGCCGAAAAGCTTTCCGTCCCGCACGTTTTCTATCGGTATCATGCAAAACTCGCTCTTTCCGTTAACAACCGATTCACAGGCATCCGAATGGGAAGCAACAAAGATTGCTTTGGCGCTGTTTATTTCTTGAGAAAAAGCGGCAAAGGCCCTATCATTTATCTTGTTTTTTGTATAGGCTATTTTTCCGTGTGCTCCCGCCGGAACCTCGTCATCGCTGCCGGTTGACGCGATCTGTATGAGTTTTTCTGATATTCTCGACATATTCAACATTGAGCGATATAAGATGATTTCGTCCGTTGAAGAATAATTGCTTACGGCAGAGCGATAGATATCACAGATCTTCTGAAGATCTGCATCGGCGTATTCCGAACAGACGAGATCTGCGATTTCCTTTAAGGTCAGCGCTCTTTGCTCTGAGGAGATCGCACCGCGTTCATCAAATATGTGAAGATTGTCCCGAAGAACAGTAAGCTTATGCTCAAAGTTCATAAGCTCAAAGTTTCATCATAAGTTCAAATCCGTCTCGCATGAATTCCTGCATTTCCTCCGCAGAGAATTTCTTTTGTGAGAGAAGAGCGAGCTTATAGATATAAGATGCCATCTGCGCCGCCTTGTCGTGATCGGTATCACAAAGCGTTTCGAGCTTGGTTATGAGCGGGGAAGCGGTGTTCAGCGTAAATGAGCTTTCGGTGGGATGTGCCGAGGTATCCATATTGTACATACGCATCATATCTTCCATTCTGCGCGATTCCTCGTTTACCGTAAGTATCGCGGGAACGTTTGCATCCTTGAGTGCAGAAAACTCCACCTTGGTTTCGCTCGGAAGAATCTTTGAGAAAAGTGCCTTTACAGACTCGATCTCGGAACTTATTCCGTCAGCCTTGAGAGATTCCGCAAGATCTGCGTCTACTCTGAAAAACTTCACGTTTTCCATGTATTGCTCAAGCATGGAAGCAAATTGAACGTCGATCGGGCGCTCGAAGAGTGCTGTCTTGATATCCTGAGCCGCAAACATTGAAATATACTGAGCCTGCAAAGCCTTATCTGTCGCATAGTACACCTTGTTTTCGTGCTTCTCCTTGGCGGCTTCAAGATATTCTTCATAGGTCATCTTGCTTCCGTCGGTAAGAGTTATAAGCAGAGCACCCTTTACTCTGTCGTAGAATTTTTTATCCCGCATACATGCATACTCGATAAAGGGCGAGATATCCTGCCAGATGCTCTCATATTTTTCACGCTCGTTGTTGCAGAGCGAGCAGAGCTTGTCGGCAACCTTTTTTACTATATGCGCAGAGAGCTTGGAGACGTACGTGTTCGTCTGCAGATAGCTTCTCGAAACATTCAGAGGAAGCTCGGGGCAATCGAGTACGCCCTTGAGCGACAGCAGGTAATCGGGTATTACTTCCTTGATGTTGTCGGCAACGAACACCTGATTGTAGTAAAGCTTTACCTGTCCCTCTATCGTTTCATATTCGTTTGCAAGCTTGGGAAAATACAGAATTCCCTTGAAGTTAAGCGGATAGTCGGCATTGATGTGTATGTGGAAAAGAGGGTCTCTGTAGTCGTGGAATACCTTTCTGTAGAAGTCCTTATATTCATCTTCTGTGCACTCTGAGGGGTTTTTTTGCCACAGAGGCATAACATCGTTTATGGGCTTCGGAGCTTCGGAGTTATCCTTGCTTTCGTCATCTGCATCCTCAAAGTATATTTCCACCGGCATAAAGGAGCAATATTTTTCGAGTATTGCCCGTATCTTGGACTTTGATAGATATTCAGACTCGCTTTCGGAAATATGCATGATTACGTCGGTGCCGTGAGATGTGCGTGTTCCCACGCTCATCTCGTATTCGCCGTTTTCGTTACAGCTCCAATGGACCGAAGGCGCGTCGGTATAAGATCTTGTCTCGACCTCAACGCAATCGCTGACCATGAACGCCGAATAGAATCCGAGTCCGAAATGTCCTATAATGCCGTTTTTGGAGTTTCCCTCCGAGCTTTCATTTTCATATTTTGCTATGAAATCTACGGCACCCGAAAGTGCAATACTGCATATATATTTGTCAACTTCCTCTTCGGTCATTCCTATACCGTTGTCGCTGACCGTAAGAGTGCCTGCGTCGGAGTCAAGCTTTACAGTTATTTTGTAGGTTTCGTCGGTTGATTCCCTAACACCCAAGGATTCAAGTCTGCGCAGCTTTGTTACTGCATCTGCTGCGTTTGAAACTATCTCACGAAGAAATATATCCTTCTCTGAATAGAGCCATTTCTTTATAATCGGAAATATGTGTTCGGTGTCTACAGAGATACCGCCGCTTTTTTTGTTTTCGTTATCCATTTTTTACTTTCCTTTCCTGAACTTTTGTTCATATATTAAAATTAACAGATATATTTTAGCCCCAAACAGGTATTAAGTCAAGAGTAAAATACAAAAAAATAAAAATTTACATTCCTTCAACAAATATTGGGTATATCTATTGAAAAAACGAGGATTTTTTGGTATAATTATTTAGTAGATACCGGTCAAAAGGAGAAGTAAAATGAGTGTAACTGTAAAAGGATATGCCAAAATAAATCTTCATCTTGAAGTGCTTGGTATACGCGAGGACGGATACCACTCGGTAGAAACGATTATGCAGAGCCTTTCGCTTTGTGATGACGTCAGCGTTTCTGTTACCGAGGACGGTCTTTTTACCTCGGAATGCAATGTTTCCGGCGTGCCTGCCGATGATGGGAATATAGCGGTAAGAGCGGCAAAGCTTTTCTTCTCAAGGACAGGAAAAAGAGGCGGTGCAAGCATAAAAATAGAAAAAAGGATCCCAATGGCGGCCGGTCTTGCGGGTGGAAGTGCAGATGCCGCGGCTACGCTTATAGCTCTCAATATAAGTTTCGGAAAGCCTCTGAGCGAGCAAGAGCTTTGCACTCTCGGTGCCGAGCTCGGTGCAGACGTACCCTTCTGTATCGTATGCGGCACGCTTTACTCAGACGGAAAAGGAGACAGACTTAAAGCTTTTTCTGCACTTGCCGACGATCTTATATTCGTCGTTGCTTGCGGCGGAGAGGGAGTTTCGACTCCGTGGGCATACGGACTTCTCGACAGGACCTTTGACGGTTTTGATTCATACACTCCCAAGAACTTAAGAACCATAAAAAATGCGATCGAGAGCGGAGATAAATACGCTTTCTGCTCACACGTTTATAATATTTTCGAAGAACCGGTACTCTCTCAAAGACCGGTTGCAGCGCAAATACGCAACATCCTTTTGCAACACGGTGCGGAATGTGCCATGATGAGCGGAAGCGGTCCCTCGGTGTTTGCCGTATATAGGAATGTCACCGATGCAGAAGCGGCAAGAGCAGAGATAGATAAAATGGGATATTTTTCGTGTATTACCGCGTCGGTCGGAAAGAGAAATACAGAGTATCATGAATAGTTCGACGAAGAACGTCATATAGGGAAAATTGACATTGACAAATGCAAAAGTCAGATGTATAATAATAATATGTAATTTTTAATTTTACGGAGGATTCCGATGTCATATATATCCGAAAAGGAAAAAATGGAAAAGAATGCGGCTCATCACAGAAATTTGACTTTTTTTGTCATCAAGGTCACTTTCGTTGCTTTTGCGGCGTTTTTGGCTGTTTTTTGTGTAACTTTGGTTCTGGGTTCGATCTTCGGATGGGGCTCGGGAACAAAAAGCAAGGATACGCAGGCACCGACTGTAACGCAAAACTTAAATGTAGACGGATTTGATACCTTTAGCGGCGGAGTGGTCGGATACGTGGGACAAACTCCGACATTTAAAAAATTTATTTTTATTAACGATGATACTGATGATAATCCCGTTATAAGCAATATTGAACACGCGGTCGATATAAATAAAGAGGGAACTTATACGGTAAAATACACGGTCGAGGATGAATCGGGAAATGTTTCGTATTTTACGCTCAAATACGTCGTTAAGAAAGCCGAGTATTCCGAGGCCATGCTTATGCAAAGAATTGCCGGGCTTGCCGCAGATCTTGGAATTACCAAAAATATGAGCAAGGTCGAGCAGGTGCGTGCAATATATAAATATGTCAATTCTTCTTCTACGGTAAGATTTACGGACGAATCCAACATTCCGAATATCGATCGAAGCAAATGGGAAAGCGATTGGAGAGAGGAAGCCGTTCGCGGACTTGAAAGCGGAGATGGCGATTGCTATACCTACTATTCCATTTCCAAAGCGTTTTTTGAATACTTCGGAATTGAGAATATAGGTATCAAGCGTTCCGAAAATTACGAAGGTGCCGAGGACGACGGAACTCATTTTTGGAGTGTGGTCAATGTCGGAGAGGGCAATGCGGACAAATGGTATTATTATGACGCAACGCGTCTTGCTGGCAGTTTTAACGGAAATTCATCCGATAAAAACGCTTGTCTTATTACGGAACAGAAGCTCAAGAGCTACAGAACCTCTAAAGGCGAAGATTATTTCTACAAGATGGAGAAGCCTGCCGGATTTCCCGTTATATCTACCGAGGAGCTTGACTGATGATGCAGAAAAATATTCTTGAATATCTGGAGCGTACGGTCTCGATTTATCCCGACAAAACTGCGTTTTCAACCGGTAAAGAATCAATGAGCTTTCGCGAGCTTTACGCGAGTGCGAGGGCCATCGGAAGCTTTCTTGACAGCAAGGGGTACTATGGAGAGCCGATAGCCATAATAATGGATAAGCATCCGCACACGCTCGCAGCGTTTTTGGGAGTTGTTTATTCGGGTTGCTTTTACGCTTGCATAGACGAAAAAATGCCGACAGCGAGAATGCTCGCGATACTTCAAAAGCTTGATACAAGAGCTGTTATTTGCGACAGCAAAAATCAAAAGCTTGCTTCTTCCTTAGGTAACCAAAAAATTTTTGTTTACGATGATATCTGCAATTTTGAAGAAAAAAGCGAAAGACTTGCGCAAATACGCGCAAAGCAGAGCAGTACCGATGCTATCTATGTTGCATTTACATCCGGCTCTACGGGTACTCCCAAGGGTGTGGTCGCTTGCCATAGATCGGTCATCGATTACACCGAGTCTCTTTGCGACGCGCTTGAATTCAGCGAGGATACTGTGTTCGGTAATCAGACGCCGCTCTATTTTGATGCCCCGCTTAAAGAGATAATGCCGACACTAAAACTCGGAGCTACGACGTATTTCATACCCAAAATGCTGTTTTCTTTTCCCGTAAAGCTCATAGAATATCTTGATGAGTACAAGATAAACACGATATGCTGGGTCGTCTCGGCACTGGTTCAGATATCTTCGCTCGGTGCTCTTGAAAATCATATTCCCAAATATCTGACAACGGTCGCGTTTGGAAGTGAGCTCTTCCCGAGAAAACAGTATGATATCTGGAGAGCGGCATTGCCCCATGCAACCTTTTATAACCTATACGGCCCTACCGAGGCTACGGGAATGTCTTGCTGGTGGCGCGCTGAACGCGAGCTTGGCGAAAACGAACCCATACCGATAGGTCGTCCATTTGACAATACCGATATCATTCTTATTGATGACGACGGCAAGAGAGCGGACAGAGGCGAAATATGTATCAGAGGTACTTGTCTTACGATGGGCTACTATAATGACAAGGACAAGACCGATGATTCCTTCGTGCAAAATCCCTTGAATACCGCATATCCCGAGCTTGTTTATAAGACGGGAGACATCGGGACTCTGAATGAGCGCGGCGAGCTTGTGTTTGTGTGCCGTAAGGATTCTCAAATAAAGCATATGGGACATAGAATAGAGCTCGGAGAGATAGAAAGCTGTGCAAATAAATGCGATGGTGTCAGAAGTGCTTGTTGCGTTTACGATAACGAGGCAAAGCGAATAGTTCTGTTTTATGTGGGAGATTCCGACGATAAGGACGTTTCCAAAATGCTGCTGACCTATCTGCCGAGATATATGTTACCCGCTCAAATTGAAAAATTGAGCGCACTTCCGTTTACCGCTAACGGAAAGATAGACAGAAAAGGACTTAAAGAAAGAGCCGAAAAGGCTTTATGATATAAGGAGAAAAAGATACGATGGAAAAACTTATCGCAATACTCAACTCCCTTCATCCCGACGTGGATTTTGAAAATAACGATTCTCTTATCGATGACGGAATACTCGACTCGCTCGATATCGTTTCGTTGGTTACCGAGATAAACGCAGAGTTTGACGTAACCATTCCTGCCGAGGAGATAATTCCCGAAAATTTTAATTCCGCAAAGGCTCTTATGGAGCTCATTACAAAGCTTGACGAGGAATAATTGCCGCGATGCTTTTTACGTCTTACGGTTTTATTCTGTTTGTTGCGGTCTTGCTCTGCGTTTACTACGTTTTTCCAAAGCGCTATCAGTGGACGCTCCTGCTCGTCGCAAGCTATTTCTTTTACGCCTTCTCTGGACTTGAGAATTTTGCGTTCATCATTTTTACTACCGTTTCCTGTTTTTTTGTTGCAAGAGCCATTGAAAAACGCAAGCTCGTCGAGGACGAATACGTAGCAAGCCATAAAGATACTCTTGATAAAGAGCAGAGAAAGGCTTATAGAGCAAAAGAAAAGAAAAAGAGATTTTATATCCTTCTGGTCGGACTCTTTTTAAATTTCGGAATTCTTGCGGTCGTAAAATACACAGCGTTTACACTCAGAAACGTCAACTCGATACTCAAGCTTTTCGGTGCGGCGTCAATCGGTATTCCGGAGTTGCTCCTGCCGCTCGGTATTTCGTTTTTCGTTTTTCAGAGCATGGGTTACCTGATAGACGTATACAGAGGAAAGACTTATGCCGAGAAAAATATAGCCAAGCTGGCGCTTTTCGTTTCGTTTTTTCCGCAGATAGCGCAGGGTCCAATATCAAGGCATGGCGACCTCGCGGCAGAGCTTTACACGCCGCATCCGTTCTGTTCGAAAAATCTGAAATTCGGACTGCAAAGAGTTCTTTGGGGATACTTCAAAAAACTTGTTATCGCAGACCGCATACTTATAGCTATAAAGGCTATGCTTTCCGATACCGCCACATACAGCGGGATCTACACTATTTTGCTGATACTGTTTTATTCTGTGGAGATATACGCGGACTTTACGGGCGGTATAGATATCACCATCGGTATAGCCGAGGCAATGGGGATCAGGTTGAAGGAGAATTTCAATCATCCGTTCTCATCGCGGTCTACCAAAGAATATTGGAATCGATGGCACATCACTATGGGAAGCTGGTTTACCGACTACGTTTTCTATCCTCTTTCGGTAACAAAACCTATGATGAAGCTCTCCAAATGGAGCCGCGCCCATCTCGGTAGCGCCATAGGAAAGCGCTTGCCTGTCTATATCGCGACCGCCGTTACGTGGTTTCTGACAGGTCTGTGGCACGGAGCGGCATGGAACTTTATCGTTTGGGGGATGCTCAACTGCTTGATCATACTCGTTTCTCAAGAGCTTGAACCTCTTTACAGACGCTTCCGCAATAAATTTCCAAAGCTCACCGCATCTTACGGATATCATTGCTTTGAGGCAACGCGTACCTTCCTTCTGATGGGCCTTATACGCTCTCTCGATTGCTATGCAAATGTCGGACTTACATTTAAAATGTGGGCAAGTATGTTTATTCGCGCAAATTGGGCAGAGTGCTTCGGCGGCGGAATATTTGACCTCGGATTGGAGATGCGTGATTATATAGTGCTTGCGGCATCTGTGGTCGCAGTTGCCATCGTTGCAAAGCTTTCCGGGGAAAAAGATATACGGGAATGGCTCTGTGACAAGACACTTCTTTCGTGGACGCTTGGCGGAGCGTTGCTGGTTGCCATAATAATGTTCGGCGCGTATGGTATAGGCTATGGTGCGTCGCAATTCATATATACAATATATTGATGTAAGGATATAAATGAAGAAAAAGATTTTAATAAGCATAGCCGCGTTGCTCGTACTTATCATTCTTCTCGGAATTCTTCAGGCGTTGGTATCACCGAAATATATAACCAACGCAGAGGGTCTGCTGACCGGAGGATATTACGAGGACGCGGGGGATCACGACGTCATACTCGTGGGAGACTGCGAGGTCTATGAGTCTTTTGTGCCGTCTGTGCTCTGGGAAGAATACGGTATAACCTCTTACGTCAGGGGAGGGGCACAGCAGTTGGCGTGGCACTCGTATTACTTGCTTGAGGAGACCTTAAAGTACGAGACTCCTAAGGTCGTGGTGTTCAACGTTTATGCGCTTAAATACGGAACGCCGCAAAGCGAGGCTTATAACAGAATGACCTTTGATACGATGAAATGGTCAAGTTCGAAGGTGAAGGGAATACTGGCATCCATGCGTGAGGAAGAAAGCTTTATGGATTACCTCTTTCCAATACTTCGTTACCATTCCAGAATAACATCGCTTGAGGGTGAGGACTTTGAATATCTTTTCAGATCCCCCACGGATATGTCGGACAACGGATATCTTATAAAAACCGGAGTCAGACCGATGGAAGCGAGCGACCCGATAACAGACGCGCCGGATGAACTTTTGCCTGAGCACTCTATGGAATATCTTGATAAAATGAGAGAACTGTGCAGTGAATACGGCACCGAGCTCGTGCTTATAAAAGCTCCCACGAACTCACGCGGATATTGGTGGTATGACGAGTGGGATGCTCAGATAAAAGAGTATTCTGAGAAAAACGGTATCGATTATTATAATTTTATACCGTATGCCGATGATATGCAGATAGATTGGCAGACCGATACGTATGACGGCGGACTTCACCTGAACGCTGCCGGTGCGGAGAAGTTTACAAAATTCTTCGGTCGGATACTTGCAGACGAATACGGACTCGGGTCCCGCAAGAATGAGAGCGACGTTGCCGAGCGGTGGAATACTTATCTTGAGGAATATAAGACAAGAAAAAAGCAGATGGAGGACGAAACTCAATGAATTTTAAGAAATTTTTATGTATGATGATTACGCTTACCTGTTGCCTTACAGTTGTTGCAGGACTTTGTTCATGTAAGGATGATGCAGACAATAGCGACAATATACAAGGTTTGGCAGGCAACCCGTTTTACGTTGTATATAAAGATGTAAAGATCGAGCTTGATAAAAAAGCGGAGGATGTTCTGAAAAAGCTTGGAGAGGCAAAATATGAGGATAATCTCGGTGATTGCGGCGGCATAGGCGTGCAAACTAAATATACCTATGACGATATATCTGTGAATACGATCAAGGAAAAGGATGGTGAGGTCATTCATAAGATATCTTTTATAAATGACATCGTTTCCACACCAAAGGGAATATCCATCGGCTCCGCGGAATCAGAGGTGCGTGCGGCATACGGTGAGCCAACGTCAGCTGCGAACGGAAAGCTGATCTACAAGAGCGGAGATCTTGAACTTGAATTTACGATCAAAGACGGAACCGTAGGCGCGGTAAACTACAGAAGGATTCGCTGAAAAAATATAGCAAAATAAATATGAGAGTGCCGAAATCCTGTTTTTTGACAGATTTTGACGCTCTTTTTTTGCTAAAAGTTCTAATTTGGAATAATTAAGCATATTTTTAGCACTGTTCATAAATAATTAACAAAAAAATTTTAAAAAAGCCTTGACAAAACAAAGGAAAAGTGATAAATTGTATACAACGATTTAGCACTTATATCTCTTGAGTGCTAAAAAGTAAAAAATCACAAAGGGGGATGCATATGGGACACGAAAACCTGAGCGAAAGAAAAAAACTTATACTCAAGGCGATCGTTGAAGCTCATATCGAAGGCGGAGAACCCGTTGGTTCCAAGTATATCATGCAAAACAATCTGCTTTCGTGCTCCTCTGCCACGATACGGAATGAGATGGCGGAGCTTGAACAGCTCGGTTATCTTGTTCAGCCTCACACCTCGGCAGGAAGAGTGCCAAGTGAAGCGGGATACAGGTTTTATGTCGATGCACTTGTAGAGCAGTATGCAAAAACCACTCATGAGGTGGTGCAGATAAATCAGCTGCTTCGTGCAAAGATGAATGAGCTTGATCAACTGCTTGATACCGCATCGCGTCTTGCGTCGACGATGACAAACTATACGGGACTTGCGATAAAGCCGAGATCTAATTCGGTTACGATGTCTAAATACGAGATCATTCCCATGGACGAAAATAATTTTGCAATGGTAATGATAACTTCGGGCGGCTCGGTAAAAACTAAAAAGGTAAAAACCGTTGAAGCTATACCGGACGGAGCACTTGAAAAGCTGTCTGCACTGTTTAATTCCGAGCTTTGCGGGCTCGGCGCCGATATGATAACGCTTCCGATAATAATGCGGCTTGAAGCCGGAATGGGCAACGGTGCGTTTTTGGTAAATCCTGCGGTTAAGTGTGTATATGAGGTAATGAACGAGATAGACGGCGGTGAGATGAAGCTTTCGGGAATCAATCACTTGCTTAAGTATCCCGAGTATGCGGACACCGAGGAGCTCGGACGTTTGCTCGGAACGCTTGAAAGTCAGGAGGAGATACTCGACCTTGTGTCTACGTCTGCTTCCGAGAGCGACGACATAAACGTTCTTATAGGCTCTGAAAGCTCTGTAAAGGTTATGAATAATTCTTCGCTTGTGTTTACTCCGATAAAAAAGAACGGACGGACGGTTGGCGTCATCGGCGTTCTCGGTCCGCGGCGAATGAACTATAAGCAGGTGTTGCAAACGCTCGGAGATATCGGAGGAAGCATTTCCTTGATGATGGATGAGGATAGGCAACTTGCACAAAAGAACTCTAAGGAAGGAGATAAAGATGGAAGAGAATAAGAATACCGCTCCCGAGGATCTTGAAAACGAGGAAGTTGCGGAAGAGGAAGAAAAAGAAACCGAAGCGGAGGAAGCAGAGGTAAAGGAAACCGCAGCCGAAGAGGAAAAGACCTCGGGCAAAGATAAGAAAAAATACAAAAAGTTAGAAGCTGAGATTGAAAAACTCAACGCAACGCTTGCCGAAGAACAGGATAAGTACATGAGACTTTATGCCGAATACGACAACTTCCGCAGAAGAAGCGCAAAGGAAAGAGAAGGAGTTTACGCGGATGCTTACTGTGATGCACTTGTGCAGATCCTTCCGATACTTGATACCCTTGAACGCGCGGCACAGTTCAGTACCGAGGATGCAGAATCTCCCATGGCGAAGGGACTTGAGCTTACACTAAAGAGCTTTACTGAAGCTATGAGTAAGATGGGTGTAAGCGAAATAGAAGCACTCGGTAAAGAATTTGATCCCAATCTTCACAACGCAGTAATGCACGTAGAGGACGAGGGCGCGGGTGAAAATTCGGTAGTCGAGGTCTTTGTGAAGGGCTATAAAAAAGGCGACAAGATACTCAGACACGCTATGGTAAAAGTAGCAAATTAACAAAAGCAAAAATAAAATTAAAATAAATTTATAAAACCCAAGGAGGAAATTATTATGGGAAAGATCATAGGAATAGATTTAGGTACAACAAACTCTTGCGTAGCAGTTTTTGAGGGTGGCGAGCCAATCGTTATACCCAATCCCGAAGGAGCGAGAACGACCCCTTCGGTAGTGGCATTCTCTAAAACAGGCGAGAGAATGGTAGGTCAGGTAGCAAAAAGACAGGCTATTACCAACCCCGACAGAACGGTTATCAGTATCAAGCGTGAAATGGGTACGGCTCATAAGACGACCATTGACGGCAAGTCTTACACACCTCAGGAGATATCCGCGATGATACTCCAGAAGCTTAAGGCTGATGCTGAGGCTTATCTCGGCACAAGCGTGACTCAGGCGGTTATTACAGTTCCCGCATACTTCTCCGATGCGCAGAGACAGGCAACCAAGGATGCAGGTAAGATTGCAGGCCTTGAGGTCCTTCGTATAATCAACGAGCCTACTGCGGCTGCACTTGCATACGGTATGGATAAGGAAAACGATCAGAAGATCATGGTATTCGACCTTGGAGGCGGTACATTTGATGTATCTCTGCTTGAAATATCCGACGGAGTATTCGAGGTCCTTGCAACTGCAGGCAACAACCGTTTGGGCGGCGATGACTTCGATGCGAGAATCATCAACTGGATTGCAGACCGCTTCAAGGCTGAAAACGGTGTAGATCTTCGCAACGATAAGATGGTAATGCAGAGACTCAAGGAAGCCGCAGAGAAGGCTAAGATCGAGCTTTCCGGCATGACCAGCACCAACATCAATCTCCCCTTCATAACAGCAACTGCCGCAGGTCCTCTCCACTTTGAGGCAACTCTCACAAGAGCTGAATTTGATAAGATCACCGCAGACCTCGTTGAAGCAACCATGGGTCCGACAAGACAGGTTCTTTCCGATTCCGGACTCAAGGCAAGCGAAGTAGATAAAATACTTCTTGTAGGAGGCTCCACAAGAATTCCCGCCGTTCAGGAAGCGGTTAAGAAATTCCTCGGCAAGGAGCCCTTCAAGGGTATCAACCCCGACGAGTGCGTAGCTATAGGTGCGGCTATTCAGGGCGGAGTTCTCGGCGGCGACGTTAAAGATCTTCTCCTTCTCGACGTTACACCTCTTTCTCTCGGTATCGAGACTCTCGGCGGTGTATTCAACAAAATAATTGAAAGAAACACGACTATCCCCGTAAAGAAGAGTCAGGTATATTCTACCGCCGCAGACGGACAGACCTCGGTTGAGATCCACGTCCTTCAGGGCGAGCGCGAGATGGCTGCTTATAACACCACTCTCGGAAGATTCAACCTTGACGGAATTCCCGCTGCTCCTCGCGGAGTTCCTCAGATCGAAGTGACCTTTGATATCGATGCTAACGGTATCGTTAACGTAACCGCAAAGGATCTCGGCACTGGTAAGGAACAGCACATTACCATCACTTCTTCCACAAATATGTCTCAGGCTGATATAGATAAGGCT
>CAYQEY010000012.1:0-35874 GCA_964416635.1 uncultured Lachnospiraceae bacterium
ATTCCTCGAAGGCACTTTATTTATGTAAATTTAGTCAAGGTTGAGAAAATCCTTACGGTATTTGACGCCGAAAGCCTCTGCAAGCGTCTGCATCTCGGTGTCTTTTATTGTATTTATTCGCGGCAAGTGAGCCGTCAGCATATATATTTGCGCCGCCTTTTCAACAGTCTCGATAAGTCCGAACGCTTCGTCAATATTCTTTCCGGCACCGTAAATGCCGTGCATCCCCCAAACTACAAGGCGAAATTCTTTCATTTTTTCGGCGGTAGCCCTTCCTATCTCGTTGTTCCCGCAGAGCATCCATGGCAGCACTCCGATTCCGTCGGGGAATACCACGATGCACTCGGTGCACATTTCCCAAAGCGTGTGAGTAAACTTCTTTTCATCAAGCTCGTGAACGTAGTTCATGGCAAGAGTGTAGGTCGGGTGAGTGTGCATTACCACGCGGTTGTCGGGGTCGACCTCCAAACGCGCCATGTGGCTCATGAGGTGCGCCGGAAGCTCGCTTGTAAATCTTCCGCCGTCTGCATAACCCCAGAGAAGCTCTGCGGTCGTTCCGTCCTTTGCTATGCGGATGATGCCGAGGTTGGTTTCGGGGTCGTCCTGCACATTCTTGAAATATTTTCCCGTACCGGTAACGATAAATATTTTCCCTATAAGAGGCTTTGCCTCAAAGCCTGTCGGGATAGTGCGGAGCACGTTGGAGAGATCGAGATATTGTGCAACCTCGCTCTCGTCGAGCATATAGCTTATGTTACCGCCGTTGCGTTCGTCCCATCCGAGGCGATACATATTCGCGGTTATTTTCTTCATTTCCTCCACGAAAGGAGCGTTAAGTATATTTTTCATTTAAGGTCAACCTCTCTCGCTCAAAATATCATTTTCGTATGCTTTTGCTATATCAAACCATTCGCCGTCGGCGGCAACACCGCAACGTCTGCAATATTCTTCCCATACGTCTCCGAAGGGAAGGGTCTTGGATTCCTCTGCACGGACCATAAGCTCTGTCCAGTTATTGGAATCCTGCATTGCGCGAAGATCCGACGAGGGCTCGAGAAGCGCCATCAGAAGCGCCTTTTGCACATTTCTGAAGCCCACCGTCCACGCGCATATACGGTTGATCGACGCATCAAAGTAATCGAGTGCGATATAAACTCTGCCCTCAAGTCCGCCGGAGCGCACGATTTCCTTGCATATCTCACGTGTCTCGTCGTCGAGAAGCACTACGTGGTCGCTGTCCCAGCGAATGGGGCGCGTAACGTGGAGTGCTATTTCGGGGAAGAAGGTGAGAAGTGCGGGTATCTTGTCGGACACGACCTCTGTGGGATGGTAATGTCCGTTATCCATAAGAGGAATACACTTGCCCATATTTGCCGCCGCATAGCAGAGCGAGAACTCCGCTGAACCTACCGTGTACGCCTCAACGCCTATTCCGAATACCTTTGATTCAACGCAGGGCTTGACTTTGTTGAAGTCGTACGGCTCGGAAAGTATTTGGTCTATCGAATCGCGATAGCGCTCACGCGGTCCCTTGCGGTCGGCGGGAATATCCTTAAAACCGTCGCCCGTCCAGATATTCATCACGCAGACCTGACCGAGCTCTTCGGCAAGATACTGCGAAATGCGGATGCACGCCTTTCCGTGTTCTATCCAGAAGCGTCGGGTCTCCTCGTTGGGGCTTGAGAGAGTGAGCGGGTCGCACATCGGATGAGAGAAATATGTGGGGTTGAAATCGCATCCGAGTCCGCGTGCCTTGCAGAAGTCTACCCACTTTTTGAAATGCTTGGGTTCGATCTTGTCCCTGTCTACCCAACCGCCGTTCTCGTCGTCGAATATTGCGTAGCAGGCGTGAAGATTGAGCTTTTTAGTGCCGGGGCAGAGCTCAAGCACCTTGTCGATATCGGACATGAGCTCCTCGGGTGTGCGAGCCTTCCCGGGGTAGTTACCGGTAGTCTGTATTCCTCCCGTGAGCGGCCCGTCGGATTTTTGGTCAAATCCGCGCACGTCGTCTCCCTGCCAGCAGTGGAGAGCCACGGGAACGCTTTTCAGAGTGTTTATAGCCGCTTCGGTGTCAATTCCGAATTTTGCGTATTTTTCTTTGGCGTATTCGTATCTGTTCATTTTTTTACCTCTTTTATGTCAAATGATTTTTTGATAAGCTCGCGGACGTTTGCAAGCGAGAGAGTCGGATCGCAATACATAAGCTGTACTGCGATATTTCCGAGGGCGGTCGCCTCGATGGGGCCTGCAAGTACTCTCTTTCCGGTATATTCTGCGGTAAGCTCGTCAAGATAAGCGTCTTTACAGCCGCCGCCCACTATATTTATAGTATTGATTTCGGTATTTGTAATAGTCTCAATGGTTTTTACTGCGCTGTCGTAGGAGCGTGCGAGCGAATGGTAGACCGATGCGAGCGCCTCACCGACGGTAAGCTGAGGTGCCGAGAGATGCTCGCGAATGGCGTCAAGCATATTTTCGGGGGCGACGAACTCGCGCGCGTTGGGATCGATGTACCCCACAAGCTTACTCGAACGCGCCATCTCCATCATCTCGTCATATGAGTATTTTTTGCCGAGGTCGCGGCGTATGCTCTGAAACAGCCACATTCCCATGAAGTTTTTGAGGAATCTGTAGCGAAAATCAACTCCGCCCTCGTTGGTAAAGCCGGATTCCATAGCCTCACGACTGAGTATGGGAGACGGGAGCTCCGTGCCGATAAGGCTCCACGTTCCCGAGGATATGTACACGCTGCCGTCTCCGCCCGGACAAGCGGCAACTGCCGATGCCGTGTCGTGCGACGCGGCTAAAATGACGGTCGAGTCAAAGCCCACCTTATTGCGTACAGCTTCGGTAAACCCGCCGAGCTCGGTGCCGGGGAGGGAGATATCGGAGAATATGTCGCTTCGTATACCGAGCATATCGAGCAGTTCGACGTCGAGCTCGCGCGTTTTTGCGTTTACGAGCGCACCTGTTGTAAGATTCGTGTATTCGTTGGCAATTACCCCTGTCAGCTTATACGAGAGATATTCGGGTATCATCAGCAGGTGTGCGGTTTTTGCAAGCTTCCCCGAGAATTTGTCGCACATAAGCTGATACACGGTGTTGAAGTTGAGCGACTGTATACCGTTGCGGGCGTAAAGCTCGTGTCGGGAAATGATATTATCTACCTGCTCGGGAATACCGTCGGTTCGGCTGTCACGGTATGCGACAGCGGGAAAAAGTTCGTTGTTGTCGGCATCAAGCAGGACGTAATCGACTGCCCAGGTGTCGATGGCTATCGTGTCCGGAAGCTTGCCAAGGCTTTTACATCTTGCAATTCCCTCAAGGACCGAGGCATACAGATGTTCGATATCCCAAACAAGAGTCCCGCCGTCGTTTTTTATATAGTTTTCAAAACGATAGATCTCGGAAAGTACAAGCTTTCCGTTATCGACGCAGGCAAGCATATGCCTACCGCTCGACGCACCGATGTCAATAGCGAGATGATATTTCATTGTTTCCTCCGTACAAAGTAATACGACATAATTATACAATATAAATTGCTTTTTTTCAATAGAGATTTACCTTTTTTATATAAAAAATTCGACAATTCAAGAGATGGTCAGGCAAGGTGCAGGGATTTGCTTGACTTATGTGAGCTTATAGTGAAAGTTTTTACGTATGTGTGAAAAAAAGAAAATTTATTTTGTCGAAAAAGATTGACAATTGAAAAATAGTATGGTAGACTTTATGGACAAAAATAAAAAGGAGGGTGCCGTTTATCGGCTGCGATCCGATTATGAACACACCGTTTCTTACCAACCAAAAGCTGTCTGACGCTCAGATTCAGACGGTGGTCGGTCTTGGCAATCCGTCCGACCCCATTGTATTTGCAGTGGTTGGGGAGATTTCAAAAACTGCTCGGTATGCCACGGTGGCGTTGCTCGCCACTCAAACCGAGATCTTTACCTATGACTTTGACAGTAAAACTCTGTCTCGGAGATACGCATTCTCCGAGATCGACGAGATCTTCAACAAGAGAATGTACGGAAACGCCATGATGAGGCTTAAACTGAAGGACGGAAGTCTGCACGACCTGTTCCGCTTCACCTTTACGGTTACCGCTATCTGCGATGCCGTGCGCACCTACGTTACGAATATTCGTGACGGCGGAGATGTTAAAGAGGCTGTCGCCATGATGGAGGGCGTTTACGAAAAGATGCTTTCGGTATGTCCCAAATGCGGACGAACCCTCTCGGCACCCGGCGTTCCCTGTATCAACTGTATGAAGAAGGGAAGACTTCTCAAAAAGCTCGGCGCATATCTCAAGCCCGAGGCACCCATTCTTATCGTGTCGGTGATACTTTCAATTCTCACTACCGCCATAACGCTTCTCCCTCCCTTACTCACTAAGTCTCTGGTAGACGAGATTCTGCCGAACAGTGACCGTCGGATGTTGCTGGTCGTGGTAATTTCTCTGCTCTTGCTTCACGTTTTGCACTACGCCATTGCGGGTATCCGCGGCTATATGCTCCGCGTTTCGGGAAACAAGATAGTTGCAAGGATACGCTGTGACGTATATCAAAAGGCGCAGTATCTGCCCATGCGATTTTACGACAAGACCTCTACAGGTGCCGTCATAAACCGTATCAGCGGCGACACTGCAACCATACAGGCGTTTATGCTTCGCATTACTCAAGAGGTAGTGGTACAGTTCTTCAAGATGGTTGGAATAGTTGTGGTAATGCTTTGCCTCAATCCCATGCTGACTCTTTATTCGCTGGTTCCGGTTCCGCTCGTTGTTATCGGCTCGCGTATATTCCGCAAGAAGATAGCTCCCTTTTACCGCCGTATATGGCGCCGTTCTTCCGCCGTCACCTCTGTGCTTACCGATACCATTCCGGGTATCCGCGTGATCAAGTCCTTTACCAACGAGAAAAACTCGGTAAAGCGTTTTGAGAGCTGCGTTGAGGAGTGGCGTGAGACCGACTCAAAGGCGGGCAAGATACTCCACGCATATCCAGCCATAGTAAACCTTCTGATGGCTTGCGGAAGCGTGGTTATATGGGCACTCGGCGGCAATATGGTCATAAACGGCATAGAAGTCGGCGGCGGTGCTACTATCTCCGTGGGACTTTTGGTGTCCTTCATTTCATACGCTACAATGTTTTATGATCCCGTCAACTTTTTTGCTAACCTTTCGGATTCGACGCAGAACGCGATGGCGTCTACCGAGAGGATCATGGATATTCTCGACGCAGAACCCGAGCACGATTTCGGAAAGGGAAATACCAATGCCGACATCGGCGGACGTATAGAATTCAAGAATGTCAGCTTTTCCTTTGACCGAACCAAAAAGGTGCTCAAGGATATCAATCTTACCATCGAACCGGGCGACGTGGTTGGTATCGTAGGTACAACGGGCTCGGGGAAGTCGACGCTCATCAATCTGCTTCTCCGTTACTACGACAGCTACGAGGGACAGATCACCGTGGGCGGTGTGGATATTCGCGACATCGATATGGAATATTACCGCTCGCATATCGGATACGTTCAACAAGAGCCCATGATGTTCCACGACAGTATTTACAACAACATAGCATACGGCGATGACTCATTCTCGGTAGACGAGGTCATCAACGCCGCCGACATTGCGAATGCGCACGAGTTTATAGTCCGTCAGCCCGACGGATACGATTCGGTACTCGGCGAGCGAGGTGTGGGACTTTCGGGCGGTGAGCGACAGAGAATATCCATTGCTCGCGCAATGCTGAGAAATCCCAAAATGCTTGTGTTTGACGAGGCTACCGCGTCGGTCGACTCCGAGACCGAGCATCTCATTCAGGAGGCCATCGAGCATCTGATCAGCGGCAGAACCACGCTGATGATCGCGCACCGTCTTTCCACTCTTTCAAAGGCAAACAAGATAGTGGTAGTGGATAACGGCGAGATTTTGGAGTTTGGAACTCCGCAGGAGCTTATGGAGAAAAAGGGCAAGTACTACCGATTGGTACAGATCCAATCCATGTCCGATCAGGTCGCGCAGTCGCGCAGGGCAGAGAATTTTGACTAAGGAGGACTTCTTATGGGACGTATCTATGTTGATCGCTATACGGGCAGATTGGAGCGAACCGATCTGTATTTGGTCAAATTGACTCTTAAGGATGGGACGGTATATGAAGATCTGGAGCCGCGTATGCTCTTTCCCTATACCAATCACACGATGTTCATTACGCTTTTGAGCCGTGAGGAAAAAGAGGTCGGGTTTGTGCGTGACCTTGAGGAGCTTGATGAGGATTCGCGTAAAGCGCTTGAGGAGTGCTTCGGGGAATACTACATGATCCCTAAGATACTTCGGGTATTGGAATGTGAGGATAAGTTCGGTTCTCTTAAATGGAAGGTGGAGACCGACCACGGTATCATCAGATTCCGTATACAGAACCGTCACAGCGATATTAAACACCTGTACGGTACTAAACGCGTTATCGTCAGAGACTCTAACGATAACCGTTATGAGATCCCCGATTATACCGCCTTGGATCCTCACAGCAGCCATCTGCTTTTCTCGTACCTTTGATGGTCAGCCAGTTTGTGTTGTGTTTTTTCTCCCATCGTCTTGACTTTTTCGCTCAATTGTTTTATAATATAAGAAACTGTATTTAAATATTCTATTTTGGATTTTGAAAGGATATAAAAATGGCAAACGACAAAAAAATGGTTGAGCAGATCACATCAATGGATACAGACTTTGCTCAATGGTATACAGACGTTGTAAAGAAGGCGGAGCTCGCCGATTATTCGGGCGTTAAGGGATGCATGATAATCCGCCCTTATGGCTACGCTATTTGGGAAAATATTCAGCACGATCTTGACGCAAGATTCAAGAGACTCGGACACGAGAACGTATATATGCCAATGTTTATACCCGAGAGCCTTTTGCAGAAGGAAAAGGATCATGTAAACGGCTTTGCACCCGAGTGTGCCATCGTTACGGTCGGCGGACAGAACACGCTCGCCGAGCGGCTCATAGTCCGCCCTACATCCGAGACGCTTTTCTGCGAGCATTATAAAAACATTATTCATTCCTATCGCGACCTGCCCAAACTCTACAATCAGTGGTGTAACGTGGTAAGATGGGAAAAGACAACAAGACCCTTCCTTCGCACCTCCGAGTTCTTGTGGCAGGAGGGACACACTATGCACGAAAACGAGCAGGAAGCAAGAGAAGAGACTTTGCGGATGCTTAAGTGCTACGAGGATTTCTATCGTGAAACGCTCGCCATTCCTGCCGTAACAGGCAGAAAGACCGAGAAGGAAAAATTTGCAGGTGCTAAAGAGACCTACACAATCGAGCCGATGATGCACAACGGAGTGGCTCTTCAGGGCGGTACATCGCACTACTTCGGCGACGGATTTGCAAAAGCTTTTGAAATAACCTACACCGACAGAGAAAACAAGGTATGCTATCCTCACCAGACCTCGTGGGGCGTTTCAACGCGCATGATCGGTGCGATCATCATGACGCACGGTGATGACAACGGACTTATCCTTCCGCCTAAGGTAGCTCCCATTCAGGTGGCAATAATTCCCGTTGCGCAGCATAAGGAAGGCGTGCTTGAAAAGGCGGGCGAGATTCGCGACAGACTTGCGCAGAAGTGGAGAGTCAAGCTTGACGACAGTGACAACTCGACGGGTTGGAAGTACAGCCAATACGAGATGAAGGGCGTTCCGCTCAGGCTTGAAATCGGTCCGCGCGATATAGAAAACAATTCCTGTGTGCTCGTAAGCCGAGTAAGCAGACAGAAGACCTTCGTTTCTCTTGACAACCTTGAGGAAGAGATCGAAAAAGCACTTGCGGCAGTTCACGACGAGCTTTATGAAAGAGCAGAGAAGAATCTTGCCGAAAAGATGAATGTGGCTCACGATCATGCAGAGTTCCTGGATATCGCACAAAATCACCCCGGCTTTATCAAAGCTATGTGGTGCGGCGATTCCGCTTGCGAGGATCAGCTCAAGGAGGAGACGGGCGGTGTTAAGTCGCGTTGCATCCCCTTTGTTGAAGAGCATTTTGCCGATACCTGCGTTTGCTGCGGTAAGCCTGCGAAGCATATGGTAGTTTGGGGCAGACAGTATTAAAGACTAAAAATAATGGGCTGCCGAAACGACAGCCCATTAAGATTTTATTTTGATATTGAAGGAGGACGGGATATGAAAATGTTCGGAATGTCGCTTGGCGACAGGTTTCGCCATATTGATCCGATACTGTTTGTTTGTACGACCGTCCTGTCGTTCATCAGTATTCTGACCATTTACGGAGCTGTCGACAATTTCGGTCAAAGCAAGCTGACTATGCAGATCGCCATGACTCTTGCGGGAATGATAGCTCTGTTCGTCGTTGCAAATATTGATTACCGATTTTTTGTCGACCGATTTGCCATAATAATGTTTCTGGCATCCGTGCTCTTGCTTGCGCTTACGCTTCTGTTTGGAAGCACGGGCGAGAATATGGAGACGGCAAATCGAAGCTGGATACGTATTCCGATAATAAATATTGCAATACAACCGTCCGAGTTTGTCAAAATAGCCTTTTTGTGCACCTTTGCAAAGCATATCGAGTTTGTCAAAAAGACGCTCAACCGACCTAAGACCCTGCTTGGACTTATGCTCCACGCGGGTGTGATAGTCGGATTGATACTTCTTTCCGGCGACCTCGGAGTCGCGCTCGTATATATCGGTATCATCGCTTTTATGCTGTTTTGCGCGGGACTTTCGGGATGGTATTTTCTCGGGGCAGTTTCAGTTTTGGCGGTGGCATTTCCGTTTTTGTGGGAGTTTTTGAGGGAAGATCAGCAAAACAGAATAATCTTCGGATTTCAGCCCGAGCTTGATGCAAATGGCGTCGGAATGCAGGCTTTGATGAGCCGTGACGCCATAGCTAACGGCGGATTTTTCGGCAGAGGGCTTAACTCAAACGGTATATATGAGGATCTGCCCGCATCACACACCGATTTTATTTTTTCTACGGTGTGTGAAAAATTCGGGTTTACAGGTGGATTTATTCTGGTGATAACGCTTGTGGTGCTTGCCCTGCGCCTTTTGTGGCTTGCGTACACCTCGCGTGATTTCGTGGGCAGGCTCATTTGCAGCGGAATTGCCGCTGTCATAATTTTGCAGACGCTTGAAAATCTCTGGATGTGCCTCGGGCTTGTTCCCGTAGTCGGAATAACGCTTCCATTTGTGAGTGCAGGAGGCTCATCGGTTTTTGCGCTCTATTTTCTTATGGGGCTTGCACACAGCGTTTATGCTCACGAAAAGCGATTTTTCTTCAGGCGTGAGCGCTGAATATAATTTACTCAACCGTTACGGATTTTGCAAGATTTCGGGGCTTGTCGACGTCAAGCCCCTTTTTTGCCGCCGTATGATAGGCAAGTAGCTGAATTGCGGTGGCAGTGATGAAAGGACAGATAAGCGTAGGGACATCGGGAAGGACTATAAGTTTGCATTCCGGGAGTTCGTTGTCCTTGGCTACTTCTTTCGAGCAAATGACCGTAACATCGGCGCCTCGCGATATGACCTCGTGTATTGCGTTCAGCGTCTTTTTCGCGAGCGAGGCTTCGGTCATAATGGCTATGACCGGAGTATTTTCGATTATAAGTGAGATGGTTCCGTGCTTCAATTCACCCGAGGGGTAGGCTTCGCTGTGTATATAGGATATTTCTTTGAGCTTAAGCGATGCTTCAAGTGCGAGAGAGTAGTCGACGCCTCTGCCTATATAGAAAAGATTTGTCGATTCGGTCAGTGTTTGTGAGATCTTTGCGATATTGTCGCTTTGCTCAAGTACGGATGAAATTCCATTCGACAGAGAATTGCAAAGCTGTTCGCAATAAAGCTTTGCCGTGTTTTCCTCGAGCTTGCCATGGAGCAAGCCGAGCTTTATTGCAAGAAGACACAAAACTACGCATTGAACGCTGTATGCCTTGGTGCTTGCGACCGATATTTCGGGTCCCGCAAGCGTATAGATGACTTTGTCTGCCTCTCGCGCGAGTGTGGAACCGAATACGTTTACTACAGCGAGAGTCGGAACACCCAACTCTTTTGCTTTTCTCAGCGCCGCTATGGTGTCGGCTGTTTCGCCTGATTGCGAAAGGAAGATCATAAGAGAATCACGGTTCAGTATCGGGTCGCTGTAGCGAAATTCGCTCGCTATTTCCACCGACACGGGTATTCTCGCAAGCTTTTCGATGAAATATTTTCCGATAAGACCTGCGTGCATGGCGGTTCCGCAAGCTACGATGCGGATATCGTTTGAATTTTTCAAAAGCTCGGTGCAATCATCAAAGCTCGGAAGTGATGAATTTATCATCAACTCTGCCGTATGTTGCAGAGCTTCGGGTTCCTCGTGTATTTCCTTTATCATAAAGTGATCGAATCCGCCCTTTTGCGCTTGCTCTGAGCTCCATTCAACGTGCTCGAATTTTTGCTCTGTTTTTGAGGACGGTGAATCGTAAAATACTATACCGCTTTCCGACAGCTCGGCAACTATACCCTCGTCAAGACGGCAACAGCTGTCAGTGTAGGGAAGAAGTGCGGGGATGTCGGATGCTATATGAGCTCCGTCGGAGTTTATGCCCAATATAAGAGGACTGTCCTTGCGCATAGCATATATTTTTTGAGGTGCGTCCTTGAATATTATACCGAACGCATACGAGCCGCAAAGTATCTTACGGGCTTCAAAGATCGCCGATACGTGGTCGCCCGTTTTTTTATAAAAACTGTCGATAAGCTTTGCGGCACGCTCTGTGTCGGTATCCGAAACAAAGCTGTAGCCCTCGGCGAGAAGCATTTTTTCAATGCTTTTATGATTCTCTATGATCCCGTTATGCACAAGCGTGAGGGTGTCTGCATTGTGAGGGTGCGAGTTTTTGTCCGAGGGCGCGCCGTGGGTCGCCCAACGTGTATGACCTATGCCGCAAAAGGCCTCGGCAAGCTCCAATGCCGCCAGGCGTTCTTCAAGTACACTGAGCTTGCCCCGGGATTTTACCGTATCCATATGGTCGGGGTAAGCAAGCGATACGCCTGCAGAATCGTATCCTCTGTATTCTAGCAGGCGCAATCCCTCAAGCAATATAGGCAAACAACTTTTTTTACCTGTGTATCCAACTATTCCGCACATAATATCCTCTCTTTCTTTGAAAAGCGTACTGCCTTATATGAAGGCTTAACGCAATATTTACGTTTGCTTTTGCTCTGAAAATCTTTGATTGTAAATTAAATATTACACGGTTATATATTATACCAGCATTATTTTGGATATTCAACCAACCTAACATTGATTTTTTCGCAACCTGAAGTTGCTTTTGATGTATTAGATATGGGGGAGCTTGTGCAATCGACTCTGCGTAAAGCCGGTGCCGTAATATATTATCATATTACCAATTATGCAAATATATAACAAAATATGTATCGGGATTATTATTCGGCAAAGACGTGATAAATATTCCGCAGGTAATAAAAAAGCTGACAGCGAGAGCTTCGCAGCCTGCGGGAAATAAGGAGGGATTCGCGCCATCCACCGCGTAAACTTTTTGAAAAAAGTTTGATCAAAAACTTTATTACGTGGCTTTAAGCACTTACTTTATAATAAAATAAAAAGCTTTCTCGGCAGCGATTAGCTGTCCGAGAAAGCTTCTTCAGAAAAACGGGATCTTTGTCAATAGTTGGGGGTAAAAAATCTGACGAAATAATAAAGGGCTGAGGCATGGCATAGGAAAAGCGTCACGAAGCGAAGCTGAGGCGTTCTCCGAAAGAAGGGTCAATAAGCTATACAAAACTAACCAAGCACAATATCAAAGCAGTCGGTATTAAAGCTGATCGGGAGCGGTTTTTCGGTATCTTTATAGATCTTTCGGCGGATAAGTATTTCATTAGCCTTAGCTGAGCGGTAGACGTACATACTTACGGTTCCTTTTTCCACCTGATAGGAGAAAAGTTTGTCGATAAAGGTATAGGGAACGAGGCACTCTATTCTTGCATCGTTGTCGGCGTCAAGCGTATTTATGTAGGTAGTTCCGCCAAGCTTAACAGTATCGCCGTTGACCGTTGCGGTGGCCTTATTTTTGTCAAATCGCACGTATGTACCGTCCTCACAGGTAATTTTCACGGTGTTGCCGTCGCCGCTGACCACAAGCTCGGCATAGCGGGCTATCTTCACTATATCGAGGTAGAGAACGTCGTCTTTCACCGCATCCTTGTATTTTATTACGTAGTCTTTGTCGCCGAGCGTCATAATGAAATCGTCCTTTGACGGAGCATTTGAAAGCTTTTGGTAGAGCAGGATCGAGAGTACTGCGATGACCGAAATAACGAGAATGATCGTTACCGAAACGAATATCACGGTAAACTTGTTTTTTTTGGCGTATCTTTTTGCTAAGGCAAGGTTCGAGTTGTCGTAATGCGGCAGTGTGCTTCGATCGAGTTTGTCCTTGCTCGCGGAAAGCATTCTCAGTTCGTCTTCGGTAAGTATATCGGCGTTGGTTTGCTCTGAGAGTTCATCGCCTGTATTGTATTTTTTTGATTTATTTGTTTTACTCATAGCGACTCCTTGGGGAGTTTAGGGTTTGTTTTCAATGATGATGAAGAACGGAGAGGTGGGCGAGTTGAGAATGTTTATCCTCGTGGCGCAGAGTTTATAGCGCGAGAGCGTTGAGAGATATTCGCAGATCATTTTCCCCTCTGCGTCTCCCTCAGCGTGGCCGGGGTAGACGGCAACGAGGATAATTGCGTCCCTGTCCATCATCTCTATTGCCGCCTCTATTGCGGGCAGTGTAGTCGAGCGCATGGTCGTTACCTTTTTGTCGCTTCCGGGCAGATATCCGAGATTGAACATTCCTGCCTTTATCGGCATATCAACGTATTTTTTTACGTTGTGATGCGAGTCGAGTATCAGCGTATAGTTGTCGGGACATCCGACCTTTTTGAGATGCTCCGAGGTCGACGCGAGCGCTTGCTCCTGAATGTCAAAGGCGAAAACGTGTCCGTCCTTTCCGACGGTTTTTGAGAGGAACTCCGTGTCGTGTCCGTTTCCCATCGTAAAGTCGACGGCAATGTCTCCCTCGTGCAGGTGTGTGAGTATAAAATGCTTTTGCAGATCAAGCAGGTCTATCATTTTGTATATATCCTTTTCAGTTTTATCTTTGTTATTGATCGTTACGTATGCTTTTTTTCTTCTGAGGCGGGTTGTGCAGATCCGAGCGCAAAAAATTCATGGAGCGTTCCACCGCATCCTTGGAGTCGTACCACGGCTCTTGGTCATAGCGGTAATCAAACTTCTTGCAAAACCAGCTTATGTCCTCATTCAGCTTTTTTGCGTATGCATTTACGATCTCCGATGTCTGCTTTTCAAATTCGGCAAACTGCTTTTTTGAAAGTCTGTGCGATGCGTATTCGAGAAATCTTCGGTAGTGCGGAAGGCAGAAATAGGGTTGAGCCTCAAGCTTCGGACGGAATTCCTCGTCGGTCTCCCAAAGTATAACCGCAGTCTCTATCATGTGTGCAAAATTGAATTCGATACGGCGGCAGACGTAACAGGTGTTCTCCAATTCGGATATACGCTTGATCGGTCTGTCTCCCGGCTTTGAAAACGCGCCGTCCTTTATATCATTACAAAGCTCGGCGAGATGGCTCTCAAGCGTCAGCGCCATTCCGAGACGGTTCTTTCGCGTGAACATCATATCGTAATGAGTGCGGCAAAACCCCTCTTTGTTGGTCTGTATGCGCACGTCCGGTTCCATCATGGATGCGCCGAGGATCAGCTCAAGCTGATCGTCCTCAAGCTTGTTATACAGCGCGCAGAACGGGCAGCCGCAGCTTTTGTCGGCGGCGGATGCTTCGAACGCCTCATTGACGGGTATTGTGTAAATGTTATCCATTTTATTTCTCCATATATTTTTTACTTGAAAAAGCTCGAATTTTGTGGTAAAATAGTAGGGAAAAGTCGGGATAGGAGGAAAATATGAAAATAAGTGAGAATTTTATCGGCAGCTACCCCTACGTAAAGCTTGAGGGTGTTCAAGACCTTGATGTTGGAAAGATATTTGACTGCGGTCAGTGCTTTCGGTTCGATCCCGTTGAGTCTACTCCGCACGAAAAGGAGTTTTCGGGCGTTGCCTACGGTCGTTTCGTATCATTCGCTCAGGACGGCGATACGGTGTTTATATACGGCAGCAGCTTGTCCGACTACGGGAATATCTGGCGCAGATACCTCGATATTGACCGCGATTATTCGCGCGTGGCAGAAGATATTCTGTCAAACTGCGACAACGCTGCTCTTGCCTCAGCGGTGGATTACGGTCGTGGGATACGCATACTTTCGCAAGATCCGTTTGAGTGTATAATATCGTTTATAATCTCTCAGAACAACAATATTCCACGTATCAAAAAGTTGATTGAAGCACTTTCAAGCAAATGCGGTGAGCCGATAGAACTGTGCGACGAAGCGAGAAAACACGTCTCGGGTGCTTCCTCGCTGTGCTCGTTTCCCACTGCCGAAGCCATCTTTGAGCTTGGAGTCGAGGGTCTTGTCGAGCTTAAGACCGGTTTCCGCGCAAAATACATATACGACGCTGTCTGCCGCGCGCTTGACGGAAGTCTTTCCATCGAATCGATACGTGCGGAGCAGGATATCGAAAAAGCCGTTGAACTGCTTTGCTCTGTAAAGGGCATAGGTCGAAAAGTAGCGTCGTGCGCTCTGCTTTTCGGATTTGAAAAGTATAATGCTTTTCCCATCGACGTCTGGATGAAGCGCGTAGCCGAGAAATATTTTTCTGAGCTTGGCGGCGAGCTTTCGTGGCAGACCTTCGGCGAGTACGCAGGTATCGCCCAACAATACCTTTTCTATTATGAACGCTGGAACAATAATGCCATTAACGCTTAAGTTAATGGCATTATTTTTAATACTTATCGCTCTGATCCTCGGGAATAACCTCGACGAATGCGGCTATGGCACACTCTATCATATCATCGGTGGGCTCAAGCACCGTAACCCTCTGAAGCCAAAGACCGGGAGCGGATATTATACGTGTGAACGTGTTTTCGTGCCTTCCTGCGAACTTTATGAGCTCGTATCCGATGCCCATCGTAATGGGAAGGAGAAGCAGCTTTATCAGTGCGCGTATGGCGGCATGAGGCAAATATCCGATGGTCAGATAGAATATAGGATCGATGAAGAAGGAAACGAACATTCCGACGAGTAGCATAAGTACGAGAAAAGAGGTTCCGCATCTCGGGTGGAAGCGTCTTTGCTTGCGTACATTATCGACCGTCAGGTCAAGACCGTTTTCATAGCAGAAGATCGTCTTGTGCTCTGCACCGTGGTACTGGAAGGTGCGACGGATATCCTTCATAAGCGTTACCAAAGCCATATATCCGACAAGTACGGCAATCTTGAGAATGCCCTCAAAGAAGGATTTTATCAGCGAATCTATCGCAAGATTGTCTGTAACCATAAAGGGTAAGAGTCTTGTTACCCAATCGTATATAAACGTGGGGAGCATGATGAAGAGTCCGATGGAAAGGCAGATACCGAGTACAGAAGCGATCACCATTACTGCCGATACGAGAAAAGAGTTTTTCTTTTTATCCTTTTTCTTTTCGCTTGCATCGTCTTTTGCAGTGTCGGCGGTTTCTTCAACCACGTTGACGGGTTCGGCAGCGTTGTCGTTCAAAACCTCTTCGGAGTTTGTTGTTACATCGGGTCGTTCGCGCACTTCGTTTGACAAAGCACCTTTTTTATTTGCCCGCTTAGCCTGCTTTTTAGCTTCCTTTTCGCGTGCCAGTTCTTCTTCAAGCTCGTCAAGGCCGGATATTTCTGCCGAGCGCATGAGGCACTTATATCCTATCCTCATTGAATCTATGAAGTTGAATACTCCGCGTATTACCGGAAGCTTGAGTATTTTAGGACGGTTTGAAGAAGGTATCTCGGATCTTTCAATAACTATCTCGCCCTTTGTGTTACGTACAGCCATAGCAGATACCTTTGGACCGCGCATCATGATTCCTTCTATGAGCGCCTGTCCTCCGATCGACGTCCTTTTTGCACATGCGATTTTATCCTGCAGTGCGGAATTTTCGGTGTTGTTTTTCTCTTTTTTCAAAATAATTCTCCTAAACAGTTTTACCAGATAACCGGGCTACCCTTTTCGTAGTGCCAATACGCACCGCTGTCCGCCGGTTCGGTCTCCGAGTAAAAATAGATATTTGCATCAAGCAGATCATCATTGCTGTCTGCAAATTCGATGGTATCGAATTGCTCCTCGGTTCCTGCGAAAAATACGGATCTCAGCGCTGAGCAGGTCAAAAATCCGCTGTCCTGAACCGATTTGAGCGTAGAGGGAAGAACTACGGTCTTCATGGCGGTGCATCCCTCAAAGGCGTTCTCTTCAATAACGGAAACACCCTCGGGAATATTTATCGTTGTAAGAGAGGTGCAGTCGTTGAACGCCATAAAAGGAATAGAACTCATTCCCTGACCGAGCTTTATGCTTTCGAGTTTCTGACAGGATCTGAAGGCAGACTCGCCCACATGAGTGATCGTGCCATTGATGATTATCGAGATCTCGCTGCTGTTTGAGAAGGCTTCGTCACCGATGTAACACACCGTTTCGGGAATGATGAGCGTTTCTGCGTAGTCGGTGTTCGCGTTTTTCATGGCACCGTCTGCGATTCCGACGATTGTTTTACCGTTTATCATAGTCGGTACGCTTAGAGTGGAGAAGCTTCCTTGCTTTTTGAAGCTTGCTATCATAAGCCCTCCGCTCGTTTCATCGGGCTCAAGACCGAAAAGCTCTATTGCTGACACCCAAAGTGCGCTGAGTGTCATATCTGCGTTCACGCGCTTGGAATCAAAGAGCCATTCACGTCCGTCGATCTCCCAACGGCGAAATACGTAGTTGTCAAGAGTCGGATCCTCGGGGCGTGCGGCATATTGATTTGCTTTGACCCTGATGCTTTCAACCTCGGAGCCGCCGTTTGTGTTGAAGCTTATGGTATAATATATCTCGCCGTCGGTCTTTTCGGGGTTGTCGTTCTTATTACACGAGCTGAACGCGAAGATCAAAGAGATCACACATAGAAGGCATAAGGATCTTATAATATTATTGTGTGAGCGATTACGCATATTTGTACCTCCGATATTCTACTGTTATACATTATATAACGAATTTTCGATTTTGTCAAGGACAGTTGTGTTTTGTTGGTTTCTGTTTCCAAAATATTTACGATAAATTAAATTTTTACATAAAATTATAGATAAAGCTATTGACTTTTTTGTAAGATTGTGGTTTAATATGAACTATAAATTTAAATTTTAACAAAGACAGGAGATTCCCATGAAAACAAAAGGTGTAAGACTTTACGGTGCAATGGACATAAGGCTTGAGGAATTTGATCTCCCCAAGATTGAAAAAAACGAAGTGCTGATGAGAGTCGTTACAGACTCGATCTGCGCATCTACATATAAGGCGGTGAAGCAGGGAACCGCACATAAGCGCGTTCCCCCCACGGTCGCAGAGAAGCCGGTAATTATCGGACACGAGCTATGCGGCGAGATAATTGAAGTCGGCGAGGATCTTAAGGGCGAATGGAGGGTCGGTCAGAAGGCAGTGATCCAGCCCGCACTCAAGCTTGAGAGCGGATACGACCCCGGTTATTCTTATCAGTACGTCGGAGGAAATACCATTTATGCGGTAGTACCTCCCGTGGTCATCGAGCGCGGATGTCTGATTCCTTTTGAGGCTGATTGTTATTTTAAAGGCTCTCTCGTTGAGTCTGTCGGATGCGTCCTCCGCGGATATAAGGGCTTCTATCATACCGATTATACCAATTACGTTCGCACGGACGGGGCGAAAAAGGGCGGTAGGATCGCTATTCTCGGCGGAGCTGGACCCATGGGTATCGCGGCGGTCGAGCTTGCTACGGGATACGCCGGTGTATCTCAGGTGGTAGTTACCGACCTCAATCAGGACAGACTCGATTACGCAGCGGCTAAAAGCTCTCCTGCGGAGGCGGCAAAGCAGGGATGCGATCTTCGTTATATCAATACGTCGGGGATGGAGGACGTGGTCAAAGAGCTTCTTGATATCTCCGAGGGCGGCTTTGACGATGTGTTTGTAATGGTTCCCGTACCCGCACTCTTCAATATGGCTGAGAAGATCTGCCGCGAAGACGGATGTGTAAACTTCTTCGCAGGTCCTCCCATTCATGATATGCAGGGATCTCTCAATCTTTACCGCGTACACTACGACGGAATTCACGTTGTCGGAACTGCCGGAAGTATTCCCGAGGACACTATCGAGACTATCCATCTTATCGAAGATAAAAAGATCAATCCCGGTGCGATAGTTTCGCACATACTCGGACTTAATGCAGTTGTAGATACGCTTTTCGCCATGGAAAAGCCCTCGGGTGCAAAGAAGGTATGCTACAACGAGCTTGATCTCCCCTTGATAGCCATTGACGACCTCGAGGAGCTTGGAAAGGATAACGAGCTTTACGCAGAGCTTGCGAAGATAGTAAAGCGCAACGGCGGTCTATGGTGCGCGGAGGCAGAGGCTTATCTGCTTGCAAACGCCCCCAGAATATGATCGTGGGTGTGTAAAATGAAGATAATAACACTTACTCTCAATCCCGCGTTTGACGTCCATTGCTCTGCCGAGCATTTCGAGGCGTGCCATGAGAATTTGGCAACTATCACCGAGCGCGAAGCGGGCGGAAAGGGTGTGAATATTTCGCGCGCTCTTTCCATGAACGGGGTTGACAATCTCGCACTTTTGGCGGTCGGCGACGAGAACGGCGCGGATTTCTGCCGTGAGCTTGACAAGGATTCGATGAACTACCGGGTCATTGAGCTTAAGGGCAGAATTCGCGAGAACATCACGATACATACCAAGGGTGCTCCAGAAACAAGAATAAGCTTTGCCGGCTTTGACACCGATGAGACGCTTTTGTCCGAGTTTGAATCAAAGCTCCTTCCGATGCTCGATGAGGGCGGCCTCGTGACCTTTACGGGCAGAGTTCCGTCCGGTATATCTATGGATGCCGTAAAACACTTCCTTCGTAAGATAAAAGGCAAGGGTGCAAAGCTTGTCATAGATTCGAGATCCTTCGAGAAGGACGACCTGCTTGATATGACTCCGTGGCTTATAAAGCCGAACGAAGAGGAGATCGCGATCTACCTCAACAAGGAGATAAGCAATTTTGAAAGTGTTATAGACGGCGCGCGCGAACTTCACGCAAGCGGCATTGAGAATGTTATGATAAGCCTTGGCGCAAAGGGAGCTTTGCTTGTGTGCTCCGAGGGCGCTTTCGTAGCCCATCCTCCGAAGATCAAGGTACTTTCCACTATCGGCGCGGGGGACAGCTCGATAGGAGGATTTCTTGCCGCGGCGGCAAGAGGTGCAGATGCCGCCGAGATGATCAGGACGGCGGTATCCTACGGAAGCGCAGCTTGCATGAGCGCGGGGACAAGACCGCCCGAGCCCGATGATGTTGCACGGATCTACGCCAACGTGACTGTTGAAAAATTATAGTATTCAGAAAAGAACGGGTATGCGACAGCTCGCATACCCGTTTTGAAAAATAACAAAATGTTCTGTAATGAGTGTTAGCTTCCCCCACATTCATTGCAGAACCAAAAAATTCTGATAAAAAGAAGAAGGAGCGTCCTTGCGGATACTCCTTCTTCTTTTGGCTTTAAGTAATGAGTTAAATTACTTAATCTCAACCTCAGCGCCTGCCTCTTCGAGAGACTTCTTAAGAGATTCAGCTTCGTCCTTGGAAACGCCTTCCTTAACGGTCTTGGGTGCACCCTCAACCATTTCCTTAGCTTCCTTAAGTCCGAGACCCGTGATCTCACGAACAGCCTTGATAACGCCGAGCTTGTTAGCACCGAAGCTCTTGAGAACTACGTCAAACTCAGTCTTTTCTTCAACTGCGGGAGCTGCTGCGCCGCCTGCTGCTGCAACTACGCCTACGGGAGCTGCTGCGGATACGCCGAATTCGTCTTCAACTGCCTTTACAAGGTCAGCAAGTTCGATAAGTGTAAGAGACTTGATCTCTTCAAGAATGTTTGTGATCTTTTCAGATGCCATTTTCGTGTTCCTCCTTAAACGGAATAAATAATTTTTTTAAAATTTTGTTGTGTGGCTATGCACACGAATCAAGAGAGCCGAGCCCGAAATTTTTATCAGATCGAGACGGCGGTGCAGAGCAGATCAAGCCTCTGCTGCTTCTTCTGCAGCTGCGGGAGCTGCTTCGCCGTTCTTGTCGACGACTGCCTGAAGAGCATATGCAAATCCGTAAATGGGGGACTTGATGCTTCCGAGCAACTTTGCGATAAGAACTTCCTTGGAAGGAATGTCAGCGAGCTTGTTGACTGTATCAACGTCAACAACTGCGCCATCAAGGTAACCTGCGAGGATCCGGAAAGATTCGATCTTTTCGGCGTACTCCTTGAGAACCTTCGCGGGAGCTACGGCATCGTTGGTGCCGATAGCGATGGCAGTCATACCTGTGAGGTACTGCTTCATATCGCCGAGACCAACCTCATCGCAAGCTCTGCCTGTGAGAGAATTCTTCATAACCGTGTACTTAACGCCTGCTTCACGAAGAGCTTTACGCATCTTTGTGTCATCGTCAACGGTAATACCCTGGTAGTTAACTACTACGCCTGCGGGAGAATTCTTCAACTGCTCGGCGAGATCTGCAACGATTGCCTGTTTTTGTTCGAGAATAGACTTGCTTGGCACTGTATTTCACCTCCTGTGTGAATTGTGGAAAATTTCAGCAGAAACGAAAAAATCTTTCTTTCCGCAAGGCGCACCTCACCGCAGGAAAGAAAGACCATAAAAATATCACGATCGAATTCTCCTCGGCAGGAAAGCTTTCGCCTTTACCGGAACCTGCTGTCTTTGGATAACGCATATATTATACCACAAAAATTCGGTTTGTCAATAGTTTTTTTGAAGTTTTTTTGAAAAATGAAAATTTATACGTAAAAATCAGAGTTCGTCGTCGTCACACGGTTCGTCGAGCGGATTGTTTTCTATTACCCGCGCCGCGAAATCGACGACTCGCTCCCTGAGCCAACGCGGCTCTATTATTTTTATATCCGAGCCCATCGACATAATGATTCCCATAAAAAGCTCGACGTTCGGAAATTCACATCGATATCTATGGTGCGGCTCGTCCAATACGATAAGACTGCGGAGGTTGAGCACGGTCATTCTGTCCTTGATCTCAAGTGTGGCGTAATACGGCATCTGCATCTGCATTATAGAGCGTTCCGCATTATAGTCGCCGAAATCGCGTATAGATGATATCACGTCGTTAAAATCTATGTCGTTTTCGGTTTCAATTACGAGGGGGAATGCGAAAGGCTCTTTGTAGTAGTATCCCTTTTCTGTTGCCGAGTAAGCCAGCGGCGCGCCCATATTATGACGCAGAAAATCTACGTCTCGCTGAGCCTGTCTGTGAGATATTCTGAATTTTTCAGCCAAATGATAGGCATTGGGGTAGCACTTGTCCATTATTTTTTTGTGTAACCACTGTATGCGTTGATTGGCACTCATCAAAACTCTCCGTTCTTAGTATCAATTGTCCGTGTCGGTGCTCTGAGCGTCCGTAATTTCGGAGACCTGCCGGGGTTTGTCGAAGAGACGGACGGCGGCGTATATCAGTATTGCGAGAAAAACTATATCCTCGTAAAGCAACGAGTAGCTTGCAAACAGGTCGCCGATACTTCCTATGATGCTCGGTATCGAGGAGACTCCGAGTGAGAGGATGCCGAAGAAAAAGGAAAAGTAATACATCTTCGGTTTCGGCATACGGTATATGGAGCGGATATCGGCGAGAATAAGAAGTATCGCACCGATGCATCCGAGATGGAAGAAGAGCTTGTTCGGAGAATTCATCGGGACGAAATAATCAAGATATGATTTCATCCACGTCAGAGCAACCCAAAATATACATCCTGCGCCCAAAAGCGCGGATGCCGAGGACGGTTGTTTGCAAAATGCGAGAGATGCAAAATATGCGGCGGATATTACCGAAAAGGCGACGAGCAGAACACTCAGCCAGGGCGAGTCTTGCTCCGGTATTTTCATTGCAGTGGTAAATATATACGGAATAAGCGCCACACAGGGAATGATGGAGGCAACCCTCGAGCGTGAGGAAAGCGCGGAATTTGGCGTATGGGGAGTAAACAGGAAGATCAGGGAGATTGCAAAAAAGACGACCGAGAGTGCATAGAGCACATTAAGTATGATTGGAAGCATCGCACCGGCCTTAAAATATCCTGTCCGGTCATAGAAGAAAAACAGACAGAGAAGTCTGCCGATGGTAGCGACACCTGCGAGAACGAGCGCGATGACAGAAAATATCGAGGTGTATCTGCTTGACGGTTCGGATTTTTTTAACATCTTCATAAAAAACTCCATTCTGCAAAATCATGATGATATATTACAATTATATACCGTATTTTTGAACTTGTTGTAAACAAATTGAGATTTATTGAAATTTTTGCGCTTTCAAGGATCGTTCAAAAACGGATGACAGGTGCCAAAGGACAGATATTTTTGAAAATAGCCCGAAAGCCGTGCATGATCACGGCTTTCGGGTCAGACAGTGTCGGTGATTAAGACTATATTCGAGTCTGAAAGCTCTATCTTCACTCGCTCGGGCTTTTTCAATATGATTATGCTTGAAAGCGGTGTTTCGATGCTGTCGGTTATCTCTCTTCTGAGCGGACGTGCGCCGAGCTGTCGGTGCTCGTCGTAGCATTTTTTTGCTATATGCTCCGAGATCTCGGGTGAGATGTCAAGTTTTACGTCTATGCACTCCGCACGTCGGCAAAGCTCTTTGAGCATGATGTCGGTTATTTTTTTGAGCTCTTCGGGACCCAGAGGAGAAAAAACGATTATTTCGTCTATACGATTGAGAAATTCGGGCTTAAAAAATTCATTGAGCCTTTTCAGACTTCGTATATCCTTCGGGTCGTTCCTTTCATTCTCCTCGCAGAATCCGAGCACCTTTTTCGCGCTTTGGGTATCTGAGAGGAGATTCGAGGTCATTATCAGTATTGTGCTGGAGAAGTAGACCTTTCTGCCCGATGAGTCGGTCAGTACCCCATCCTCCATTATCTGAAGAAGTATATTCAGCACATCGGGATGCGCCTTTTCTATTTCGTCGAGCAGGATAACCGAGTATGGGCGGCGGCGTATCTTTTCGGTAAGCACTCCGCCCTCTCCGTAGCCTACGTATCCGGGAGGTGCGCCTATCAGCTTTGACACGCTGTGCTTTTCCATATATTCCGACATGTCGAGCCGTATGAGAGCCTCACTGCTTTCAAACATGGTCTCGGCGAGTGCTCGGCAGAGTTCGGTCTTGCCTATTCCCGTGCTTCCGAGAAAGAGAAATGAGCCGGTGGGCCTGTTCGGTGCGCTGATCCCGACTCTGCCGCGACGGATCGCGTTGGAGACAGCCCGCACGGCTTTATCTTGACCGACTACCCTCCGGGCGAGTGATATCTCCAGTGTCGCAAGTCGCAGGTCATCACCGTGAAGGATATTTTCACAGGGGATTCCGGTTTGCTCGGTTACCACACTTGCTATTTCCTGCTCGTCAAGCGTGATCTCGGTATCTGCGGGGGGATCAAGCGATAGAAGTCCGACGCTTGAAAATATCTCACGCTCGCGTCGCCCGATATCTTCGGCAAGGTCGAATTTTCTTTCTATCACGGCAAGCTCCTTCTGCCTTTCAAGAAGCTCAAGCTCTCCTTTCGAACTTTGAGGGTCTGAACTTTCGTCTCGCGTTATCCTGAGCTTTGCCGCTGCTTCGTCTATAAGGTCTATTGCTTTGTCGGGAAGATAACGATCCGGAATATAGCGGATCGAGAGCTGTACGGCGGCACGTATCGCAGAATCGGTTATTTTGATCTTGTGGTGTGCCTCATATCTTTCTTTGAGTCCGGAAAGTATTTCTACCGCCTCTTCCTCTGTCGGTTCCGCTACAGTAAGAGGCTGGAGGCGACGTTCAAGTGCAGAGTCCTTTTCTATATGCGTGCGGTATTCCTGTGGCGTGGTGGCACCGATGATATGGAGCTCTCCGCGCGCCAGCGGTGGTTTTAAAATGTTTGCCGCGTCAATTGCACCTTCTGCCGCCCCCGCGCCTACGAGCATATGCACTTCGTCTATGAAAAGAATGATATCGGGATCTCTTCGCACCTCCTCAATAACGCTCTTCATTCTTTCCTCAAATTCTCCGCGGTATTTTGCACCGGCGAGCATCGCGGGCAGATCGAGCGTGATAATGCGCTTGTTGCAAAGCTCAACCGGGACTCTTCCGTCGGCGATGCGCTGTGCCAATCCCTCTACGATAGCCGTTTTTCCGACTCCCGGGTCCCCAATTATACAGGGGTTGTTTTTTTGCCTCCGACAGAGTATGCGAACCAGTCTGTCGGTTTGAAGTTCTCTGCCGATGACCGGATCTGTCTTGCCCTGTGCGGCAAGAGCGGTGAGATCCTTGCCAAAGAGAAGAAGGGGAGATTTTTTACTTTTTTTTATTTCCTCTTCGTTTGATTTTGCCGTATTCGTGCGATAGGGAGCCGAGCCGAGATACGCCGAAACATCGGCTTTAAGTTCGGTAACCGATATTCCTTCGGTTTCAAGCAAGCGTACTCCTACCGAGTCCTTTTGGTTGAGCAGCGAGGCAAGCAGATGCTCGGTGCCTATATATTTTGTGCCCGAGCGCACCCCTTCGTCGGCGGCACTTTCGATAATACGCCGCAGGCGGGGGGTCATGTCGGATGAGCTGACGTTGCTTGCCGTACCTGTTCCCATATAATCGATCACGCTCTGTCTGATCTTTTCTTCTGTTGCGCCCTTGGAGTTAAGTATTTTTGCCGAGATGCTGTCCTTCGCTGCGGCAAGTGCATACATCAGATGCTCCGTACCGATGTAGCTGTGTCCGAGTTCTGTGGCAAATGATAGAGACTCAAGAAGGACATTTTCAGCCTTTTGTGTGAATTTATTTCTCATAATAACCTTCTTTTTTATTTGTTTTGCGACACTGATGCTTTGATTATTGCCCGCAAAGTCAGTTCTTATGCCGTAAAGCTCCGATTTTAAGATGACGGCGCAAAGGCTATCTTGAAAGAGTCCGATCTTAATAAAGAGAGATGCTCAGATAGGCATTGTTGAGACGATTGTAAGTCTCAAGATCCACCTTACCCGTAACCTCCAGCATAGCCGCTTTTTGAAAAGCGCGTACCGCCTCTGTCGTTTTGCTCCCGTATATTCCGTCTATCTCAAGCTCGGGTATTTCGTCAAAAACAACACTCAGCTCACGCAGCATGATCTGTATGATAGCCACAAACGCGCTCTCTTCCCCCTCCGAGCTTATGTGGTCGGGCGGAGTGGTCGGAAAAAAGCTCGGTGAGGGTTGGCGCTCGGTTGCGCGCCTTATTGCAAGATATTCGTCATACAGTGTATCCCATGTTGTCTTATCGACTACGGAGGTCTCCGGCAGACCGCGGGCGCGCTGATATGAGGCGACTGCCTTTTGAGTGTCGGTGTCGTAAAGTCCGTCGATCGGGACACGTTCTATCCTCGGGTCAAAAAAGGACACGGTGCGCAGATATGTCTGCAGATTGGTTATTGCCTGTTTAAGATTCAAGGGCTGCATACTCTAACCTCCTATTTCATATCCGGGGTACTGGCCTTCGTTCAGACGTGAGCCGAGGTACAGGTCACTGTAGAGCGAGGTTATCTCGTTCCACGTGTTTGCTCCGACAGTTCCGTTCGGCGTGATTCCTTGCATCCGCTGAAATGCTATTACCGCCTCCTGCGTCCGCGAGCCGAAATATCCCGTGGGGCTTACTGTCGGTATCTGAGGATAAAACTGTGCAATATAGTTAAGGTATTCCTGCATGAGCCGAACTACCTCGGATTCCGAACCGAGGCGGAGAGGTACTCCGGGATAGGGATAGAGCCTTCCTTCCACATATTTGAAAGGTATGGTATCTATAAATCCGAGATATGTCCGATACAGTGCATCCCAGGTGATAAAATCTACATCGCCGGTTATGGGAAGCTCGAAAAGCTGTTGGAAGGAGCGCACGGCATTCTCTGTTGCGGGACCGTAGATGCCATCGAGCGATATGGACGGTATCTCATCGTAAAATTGCGCAATATATGCAAGCAGATACTGTACGTTACGAACGTTATCTCCGACGTCTCCCGGTACTGTAGCCTCGCCGAACTGGTTTGTCACCTCGTCGAGAGTTATGCCCTCGGAGTTGAGCTCGTTCAGTCGCTTGACGGCGTTATAGAGAAAGAGTATTTTATACCACGTCGCGTTGCCGACTATTCCGTCGGGAGTAAGTCCGAATATTTCCTGAAAACGCTTTACAGCGTCCTCGGTATCAAACGAGAACACGCCGTCGGGGATGGCAATTTTGGGAATCGACGGGTAATTATCCGATATTCTGTTGAGCCTGAGCTGAAGCTGCCGCACCTCGTCGCCTCCGCTTCCGAGCCTGAGCGGGCGGATGGGTGCCGTAGAGCTGACGTTCATTATCGGGGCGTCTCGGACTATGTTTATATCCTCTCCGTAATAATATTGTAGTATCTCGTATGGGGTATATCCTTGATCGGCAAGGTCTACCGAGCCCCACTGTGAAAGTCCCTCGCACTGTACGCGCACTCCGTCACAATACTGCGCAAAAAGCGGTTCGACAAAGCCTTGACGCACGATATAGCTGTTGAATATATCACCTACTATCTGACTTATATTCTCGAAATAATCGCGGTTGTTGACAAAGGATTGGTCGTAAGCGGTCGAGTTTGTGATATCAAAATCATATCCGCGAGAGCGGTAAAATTCGGTGTATATGCGATTGAGTGCAAAGGATATCTGTGCGTATATGTTTGCCCTGATAGATTCCTCGGGCCAGGTGGGATATATTTCGCTTGAGGCTACGTTGGTGATGTAATCGATGAACGGTACCGTAACGTTGGGTGCGTTGCTGTCGGGCGATCCGAGATGAACGGTTACGGTTTCGGGAATGAAAGGAAGGTTGACATTCATATGAGTCCTCCTTAAAGATCGGGCTGTACAGACTCGTTATAGGTTGAGCCTGACTCAAAGCGTTCGCTCAGCGGAACGAGTACGGCAGGCTGTACCGATACTATCGTCGAATACACGGGTACGTTCTGAAAGAATACGGGAACGTATCCCTCCTTGAAAACGTCTATGTTCCAACTTGAGAAAGGTACCGATTCGCCGGGGTGCTCCGACAGATCCCGAGGCGGTGCGGGGAGAGTGACCTTTTCGGTAAGCCCGTCTCTGTCCGAGAGCATGGAATAGACGATTCCCGAGGAATCCTCGGTGTTGCCGCGAATGTTGACCGTTGCGTTTTCGATCGGTATTGCTCCGAGTGCGGTGGATACCCGAACTATGAGATATCCGAATTCGTTTGGTACTCTGCTTTGACCGGGATTAAAATTCAGCTCCATAACAATCTCCTGACCATATAAATATATTATATTTTATATTTTTCCAAAGATATCCACGGCGTCTTCCGAGCATATTTCTGTGGCATGCTCGACAAGGTATAGCGCAAGTGAGCGAGAGTTTTCGCTGACGCCGTATTCCGAGATGAATGAGAGCTCGTTGAGCGGTAGTATGTCGTATATCTCGTCGTATATCGGATCCTCAAACGAGAGCATAAGGAACCACGTACCGTTATCATCAACGAACACCGAGCCCGAACATTCTGTTTCGTTTTCGTAAAGGTGTTTGCACACACGTATCAGGTATGACAGCTTTTCAAATCTGAATATCCTGTCGTTCTTCTGCCTTTTTTCCTTTTGGGAGCTTCTTTTTTTCTTTTCGGGTTCTGTCGGTTCACATACACCCTCATCTCTGTCGAGTTTACCGAGCTTGGTAATGAAGAGTTCGCACCCTCCGTCCTTGGATGGATACAACTGCAGGAGTACACGGTGTCCCGTGGTGTCAAAACCGAATTCATCCTTGGCGTAGCAGAGTATATCTCCGAACAGCTTTTTTGCACCGGGGTCGGCATAGTCGAGCGTCTGTGCTTCAAGATTGTGTGACTCAAGCTCGTAATCCTCAAGCATGACCTTGAGCTTGCTTTCACTTATAAGTACATATTCCATGGTAACTCCTCTTTATGATGGCTTTACTATATTATAAGCATTGGGATTAAAAAATGGTACCCCTAAAAATATGGAAAGAGAGATATTTTGATTTTAGGTTGACGAGAATGCAATATAGTGATATAATATCAATGTAGTCAACCGTGAGCGGAGCGCTCGCCTTTGGCAAAATATACATTGAAGGGCGAATGAATAAATTGAGTATACATTGAATTGTATGTGTATATTTCTTGTCCTTATGTAAAAAGCAGAGGAGGAAGCCGTGAGATACAACGATGAAAAATGCGCTGTTGAAATATCTGCATGGGAGCTATGTTCATTGGCTCTGAAAAACGGCGACCTCGATGCTTCCTTTGCACGCATAGAGCCGATCGAGGACGACGGCACGCTCTACTATAGATTGCAGTCCGAGGCGGGAGCCTACTATAATCCCAATATGGAGCTGTGGAGTACAACCGAACGAAACGGCATTTATTACAGTGTGCAGACCTGTGCCGACGGAGTCATACGCAGGGACGACGGTGCCGTGGTCGATAAGCTTAAGAGGGTAAAGGGCAGGGGATATCTTCTGCCCCCCGACGAGCTTTCGTTGGCAATGCTTAAATGCTCGGCGTATTTTCTGTGCATCAAGGAGGAATTGCCGCATGTTAGGGGACGTATAACCTATTACGGCAATGATACCAAAAAATTTAAGTATTTTTATTATAACTTCGCTAAGGTTGAGCTTGCAAGCTTCTTTAACTCTCTGCTTGAAAAGATAGAGTGGCGCGCACGCCTTGCCGTGCTTCGCACGACCGAGGAGCTTACCTCGGCGGAAAATGCAGTCTTTCCTTACGGAGAGCTTCGCGAGGGGCAGGAATGGATGATAAGGGAAGCATATTCCGCAATAAAACACGGAAAAAGGCTGTTCGTCGAAGCACCTACCGGTACGGGAAAGACCATATCCGCGCTTTTCCCCGCGATCAAGGCTCTCGGCAAGGGGTACTGTGATAAGATATTTTATCTCACGCCAAAGACCGCGACCCGCCGCGAAGCCTTTGCTGCGGCGTCGCGGCTGCACGCGGGCGGAACTATGACACGCACGGTGATGATAACAGCAAAGGAGCAGGTATGCCCGTGCAGAGAGGGCGGAGTGTTTAACAGAAATATTTGCTCATCGGCGTACTGTCAGTATTCGAGAGGGTATTACGACAGAGTTGACGGTGCGTTGCGCGAGATGCTTGAAGATTACCGCGGATACTCACGCGGGCTTATATGCAAGGTCGCACAAAAGCATCGGGTGTGCCCGTATGAGCTCTCACTCGACCTTTCCGAGCTTTGCGATGTAGTTATATGCGACTATAACTACGTTTTCGACCCGAGCGTTTATTTCCGAAGATATTTCGGCAGCGAGCGACCGGACGAGAGATACGTATTCTTGGTCGACGAGGCACACAACCTTGCAAACAGGGCAAGGGAGATGTATTCGGCAGAGCTTCGGTGCTCGGAGTTTGAACGGATGATTCCCGCGCTTGGCAGTGATGACGCAGCTTCGGGAGAGCTTGAAAAGCTGATGGACCCCGTGATAAGCGCCGTGAGATCTGTAAAGCGTCTGTGCCGCAATACGCTGACGCGCGACGAGGACGGAAACGACGTGGGCTTTTATATGAGTGCGGAGCCGACAGAGAGAATAATTTCGGCTCTCGACAGCTTCCGAAAAAAGTGCGATCTTTGGCTTTGCAAAAATGAAAACAGCCCGATATACGAGCTGTTGTCTCCGCTCTGTGCGGCTGTGCGAAGATTTTTGACGGTCAGCGAATATTTTGATCCTAAATTCCGCTTCTATGCCGAGATATCGGGAGGAGATATACTTTTGAAGATATACTGTATAGATCCGTCGGATATACTCGACTCTTTGCTTTGCCGCGCGAGTGCGTCGGTGATGTTTTCCGCTACGCTCACGCCGCCAGACTATTTTCGCGATGTGCTCGGTGGCGGAAAGAATTCCGAAACGCTTACGCTTCCGTCGCCCTTTCAATCGGAAAATCTTTGCGTTGCAGTTGCTGATTACGTAAACACACGCTTTGACGAGCGCGAGGATAATGCAAACCGTTTCGTGTCGGTTATAGCCGCTGCGGTAATCAATCGACGCGGAAATTACATAGCCTATTTTCCGTCATACCGGTGCCTGGAGCAGACCTATAAAGCGTTCGCAGAGAAATATCCGAAGGTGGAAACGGTAGTTCAAAATAAGCATATGAGTGCCGCGCAAAGGGATGAGTTCCTTGCTGCCTTCAAGAATGACACGGGGCATCTGCGCATAGGCTTTTGCGTGCTCGGCGGAGTTTTCTCGGAGGGCGTCGACCTGCCGGGAAGCCGACTTATAGGAGCTATTATATTCGGCGTGGGACTGCCGGGACTTTCTAATGAGCGCAACATGATCCGCGAGTATTTTGATATGCGGAGCGACGAGGGCGTCGGCTATGATTACGCCTACACCTTCCCGGGTATGAACAATGTGCTTCAGGCGGCGGGGCGCGTTATACGCACGCAACAGGATGCGGGTATCGTAGTGCTTGCCGACGACAGATATGCCACTCCCAAATACCGAGCACTTTTTCCGGCGCACTGGCAGGGTGTTCAATATGCAGGAAATGCAAGTTCGCTTGCGGAAATTATTCGTAGGTTTTGGGAAAATCGGTTCTAAATCAAGAAAAATATATTTTTTTTGCAAAAATCAAAAATAATTCTTGCTTTTTTTGAATTTGTATGATACAATATACTGGATATGAAAAAAACACTCTTAAGAGAGTGCTATTTTGAGCTTCCACGGAGGAATTATGCAGTATTCACAGTTGACAAAGGAAGAATTGATATCTCTTGAACGATCTCTCAAAAGCGAATACGAAGCTCTTCGGCGAGAAGGACTCTCGCTGGACCTTTCGCGAGGCAAGCCCGGCAAGGTCCAGCTTGACCTTATGACGGGTATGCTCGATTGCATTTCGAGCGCCGAAGATTGTATTGCCGAAAACGGGATCGATTGCCGTAACTACGGCGTGCTTGACGGTATTCCCGAGGCAAAGAGACTTTTTTCCGATCTTTTGGGTATACCTACTGAAAATCTCTTTATCGGCGGTAACTCGTCGCTCAATCTGATGTACGACTCGCTTGCGCGCGCAATGCTCTACGGTGTGGTCGACGGAGAATGTCCTTGGTCAAAGATAGAAAAGATCAAATTCATCTGTCCTGCGCCGGGATACGACCGCCACTTTGCAATATGTGAGTCACTCGGCATCGAGATGATCTGCGTTCCGATGCTTCCGACGGGGCCCGATATGGATAAGGTGGAGTCTCTGGTTGCACTTGATCCCGCCATAAAGGGCATATGGTGCTGCCCTAAGTACTCGAATCCCGACGGATATACCTACTCTGACGAGACGGTCGAGCGTCTGGCAAAGATGAAAACCTCGGCTCCCGACTTCAGAATATTCTGGGATAATGCGTATGCGGTACATGAGCTCTATGCCGATGGCGGCGACATTCTTGCGGACATTTTCGAGGCTTGCCGTAAATACGGAACGCAGAACAGGGTGTTTTATTTCGCATCGACCTCAAAGATCTCGTTCCCCGGTTCGGGTGTTGCCATACTCGCGGCATCGGAGGAAAATCTTAAGCAGATAAAATCCATTCTCGGAATACAGACCATAGGATACGACAAGATAAATCAGATCAGGCACGTAAAGTATTTCAAGGATGCGGAAAACATAAAGAAACATATGATGCGCCTTGCCGACGTTATCCGTCCCAAGTTCGAGATAGTTGAAAACACACTTTCGGCGGCACTTGACGGAACGGGCGCGGCACGTTGGAACAGACCAAAGGGCGGATATTTTATAAGCCTTTACACCGAGGAGGGCTGTGCAAAGCGCACTTATGAGCTATGTAAGGATGCCGGAGTTGTGCTTACGAAGGTAGGTGCTACCTATCCTTACGGAAAGGACCCGTTTGACAGCAACATCAGAATTGCTCCCACATTTCCCTCGGATGAGGAATTAAAGAAAGCGATGGAAGTGTTCACCGTCTGCTTGCGTCTTGCCGTGGTAGAGAAATTCATTGCACTGAAAAATTAGCATACTGACCGTTGTCGGAAATATCGGGGTTGTCTTTGGGGCGACCCCTTATTTGTAACTAAAAGGAGATAATATGCCGAAGCCTACGCAGAAAAGTGAAAATCCTTATAAAAATACCGACTCCAATAAGCGCTATTATACCTATGACTATTATCTGCGCAAGCGTTTTGGCGGGAAGGTTGCTAAGATACCGCTCGACATCGGACTTTCCTGCCCGAATATTGACGGCAGATGCGGAGTCGGCGGCTGTATTTATTGCTCGGGGCGGGGAAGCGGGGATTTTGCGGAAAGTCCGACTTTGTCGGTGAGTGAGCAATACGCATTAATGCGCGAAAAGCTGTCGGCAAAGTGGAGCACAGAGAAGTGCATAGCCTATTTTCAGGCACACACCAATACCTATGCACCGCTTGATTTTCTGAGAAAAAAATTTGAGGAAGCGCTCTCGCTCCCGGGGGTCGTCGGACTTAATGTCGCCACACGCGCAGACTGCCTTGAAGGGGACGTGTGCGAATATCTCGCAGAGCTTGCCGAGCGCACCGTGCTTACAGTCGAGCTCGGACTGCAAAGCTCGTCCGACGCTACCGCCGAGCGCATAAACAGGGGGCACACATATGCCCGGTTTCTCGACGGCTACAGACGCTTGCGCAAGTCTTCGGACAAGATGGAGATATGTGTTCATATTATTTTCGGTCTTCCGGGAGAGAGTCGGGAAGAAATGATGCAAACAGTACGCGACGTAGCCGCGCTTGCGCCCGATCAGGTCAAGATACATCTGCTACACGTTCTTCGCGAAACAAAAATGGCGGATATTTACGAGCGGGGCGATTATACGCCGCTCGGAAAGGATGAATACGTGGCTCTCGTTGCCGATGCATTGGAGCTTTTGCCAACAGATACTGTAATAGCTCGTCTTACGGGTGACGGGCTTGCCGACGACCTTCTGGCTCCCGATTGGAGTCGGAAAAAGGTGGAGGTCATAAACGATATCGATAAGCTGCTCTACTCAAGACGCTCGTATCAGGGAATTCGATTTGAAAAAGAGATTTAAAAATACAAAAAGGGCGGAACATTGCGTTTTCCGCCCTTTTGAAAGTAAATAACCGTACATAGGGTGAGAACTATGTACGGCTAATATCACATATTGTTGAGAGCTTTTGTGAACTGGCTCTTTTTACGGGCAGCGGCATTCTTGTGGATGATTCCACGAGCAGCGGCCTTGTCGATCTTCTTGACAGCAACCTTGTAGGTCTCCTGAGCAAGAGCGGTATCGCCTGCAGCTACAGCAGCCTGATACTTCTTGATATCTGTCTTGAGCTCTGTCTTGAACATCTTGTTCTGAAGAGTCTTGGTCTTTGTAACGAGAACACGCTTCTTTGCACTTTTAATATTCGGCATTGATTTTTACCTCCATTATTAATGATAAATAAGAATCTAAAAGCGGCTCGTATGAGAGGTTACGCACCGCATTCGTCCATACAGTAAGATATCATATCACAAAATTATCCGATTTGCAATACCTTTTTTGAAAAAAGTTTAAAATTTTTGAAAAAATTACGGCTGTGGTTACTTTTTATTTCAAAAACATAAAATACGCAAAGACTTTAAAAAATATGCAAAAAAATAAAAAAGTTTAAAAAAATTCGAGAAAGTGCTTGACATATCTTGACAAACGTGCTATAATTGTAAACTGCATTATAATTGCTTATTGTGCCTTTTTTGCGCTCTGAACGAAAAAATAAGCGAGCGGGCTTCGCCTTTTTTCGATATATTATTTATATCGCGTATATCGCGCGGCTCGGAGCACAAAAGCATGTGAGCGCGCTTCCGTGTTCCGCGGCGGAACGGTCAGCGGATAATACTTTGAATGGAGTGGTTGAATTAATGGTCAATGTAAAAGAAACAAAGCTTGGTCAGAACACGAGAATGAGTTTTTCAAAATCGAGCTTCCCGTGTGAGCTTCCGAATCTCGTTGAGGTACAGACAAAATCCTTCAAGTGGTTTTTGGAGGAGGGCCTTATGGAGGTACTTCGCGACGTATCTCCCATCACCGATCATTCGGATAATCTTGTCATAGAATTCGTATCGTATTCTATCGACCAGAAACCCAAATACACAGTTGAGGAGTGTAAGGAGCGTGACGCTAATTATGCTGCTCCTCTGAAGGTAAACGTCAGACTTACCAACAAGCTCACGGGCGAGGTAAAGCAGACGGATATCTTTATGGGCGATTTCCCGATAATGACGGAGACCGGAACCTTCGTTATAAACGGAGCAGAGCGTGTTATCGTTTCGCAGATCATTCGTTCTCCCGGTATGTATTATGACAATACCATAGACAAGTCGGGTAAGGAGGTCTACAGCACGCAGGTCATCCCTTACAGAGGTGCTTGGCTTGAGTACGAAGTCGATGCATCAGGCGTTATGTACGTCCGTATAGATAAAACACGTAAGCTTCCCCTTACCATGTTTATAAGAGCACTCGGCGTTGAGAGCAGAGAGGATATCTATGCATTGCTCGGAGACGAGGAGGCACTCACGCTCACTTTTGACAAAGATGAGTCCGAGGCGCTTGCACTTCATTCCAATACTACGCCTACGGTAGAGGCACTTAAGGAGATCTACAAGAAGCTCCGTCCGGGTGAGCCCGCACTCGTGGAGCCTGCGCAGACTCTTATAAACAATTATTTCTTTGATTGCAAGCGTTATGATATCGGGGCAGTCGGAAGATATAAGTTCGACAAGAAGATGGGTATTCACAGCCGTATCAGAGGACATAAGCTTGCGGCTCCGGTCGTAAGCCCCATAACAGGCGAGATCATTTTCGAGGCGGGCAAGGTACTGAGCAACGAAGAGGCACACCTCGTTGAGAATTCAGGTGTAAACGAAGTTCGCCTTGAACTTGACAACGGTCAAATAATTAAGGTCCTTTCCAACAATACCATATATCCCGAGCATATTCTCGGTTACGGACTTGAGGATTGCGGTGTACGAGAGAAGGTACACATTCCCGTTCTTCTTGAGATCAAAGAGGCTTGCGGAGATGACGTTGACGCAGTAAAGACCATGGTCAAAGAGAGAATGGCTGATCTTTGCCCCAAGTGTCTGACAAAGGACGACATTTTCGCGTCTATAAACTACCTGCTCAACTTTATGCGTGGCGTCGGTGTCAGGGACGATATCGACCACCTCGGCAACCGCCGTATCCGTTCTGTCGGAGAACAGCTTCAGAATCAGCTCCGCATAGGCTTTACCAGAATGGATAAGATAATAAAGGAAAGAATGACCATTCAGGACGGCGAAAAGCTTACTCCCGGTGCGCTTATCAACACAAAGCCGGTTACAACGGTCATCCGTGAATTCTTCGGTTCATCTCAGCTTTCTCAGTTCATGGATCAGAACAACCCGCTCGCAGAGCTCACTCACAAGCGCCGTTTGTCCGCGCTCGGTCCCGGCGGTCTTTCCAGAGAAAGAGCATCCTTCGACGTCCGTGACGTTCACTACACCCACTACGGTCGTATGTGCCCCATCGAGACTCCCGAAGGTCCCAACATCGGTCT
>CAYQEY010000013.1:0-33825 GCA_964416635.1 uncultured Lachnospiraceae bacterium
TTATCTTTTCGTCAGATTTTTTTAACCCCAACTATTGACAAAGAGCCATAAAAAAGCGTTCTGATGAGCTTTTGAGCACCGGAACGCTTTTTTATATAAATATTCAATTATCAGAATATGGGATATCCTGCTTTCTCATGTGCCTCGAAGAGTTCGTTACAAAGTGCAACGATCTCGTCTGTCGAGAGTTCTGCACCCGTGTGAGGATCCATCATAGCTGCCTGATAAATGGTCTCCTTCTTCATTGTGTGAGCCGCCTCGATGGTGAGCATCTGAGGATAGATATTGGAGCTGTTCATGGCCGCAAGCTGGAGCGGAAGCTCTCCTACGAAGGTGGGGTGAATACCCTTTCCGTCAACAAGACAAGGAACCTCTACGCACGCATCATAAGGAAGGTTTGTGATCACTCCGCGGTTGAGAACGTTACCGCCGATCCTTATGGGATTATTGGTGTAGATAGCCTCCATGATATGTGAAGCGTACTCGCGCGAACGTGTATGCTCGATCTTACCGCCTGCCATAAGCTCGTTGTACTGCTTCTCCCAGTTTGCGATCTGGTTGATACAGCGGCGAGGATACTCGTCGAGCGGAATGTTGAACTTTTCTATAAGATCGTCTCTGCCGGGCTTTATGTAGAAGGGGTTATACTCGGAGTTATGCTCACTCGACTCGGTGCAGTAGTAACCGAGCTTGTCAATATAGTCGTAACGGACCATATCCCAGTGCTTCTCGTTTGCATTCTTCTCCTTTGCGCGGCGCTTGATCTCGGGATAGAGATCGTTTCCGTCCTTATCGGTGATCTCAAGAAGCCACGCCATATGGTTAATACCGGCGATCTTCTCAAGTCTTCCTTCGAGCTTATCCTTCATATCGAGACTCTCGAGAAGATGTTGTGAGCATACCTGCACGCTGTGGCAAAGACCGACAGTCTTTACGTTGGTGTAGCGAAGCATATAGCCCGTGAGCATAGCCATGGGGTTGGTGTAGTTGAGGAACCAAGCGTTGGGGCATACCTCCTCGATATCAGCCGCAAAGTCCTTGAGAACGTGAATGGTACGAAGTGCACGGAAGATACCGCCGATACCGAGGGTATCGCCGATGGTCTGGCGCAGACCGTACTTCTTCGGTATCTCGAAATCGATAATGGTACAGGGGTCGTAAAGACCTACCTGAATGGCGTTAACCACAAAATCTGCATTGCGCAAAGCGTCCTTTCTCTGCTCGACACCGAGATACTTCTTAACTGTAGCTCTGCCCTCGTTGATAGATTCATTCATCTTAGAGATGAGCAAAAACGATTCCTCAAGTCTGTGCTCGTCGATATCGTAAAGAGCGATCTCCATGTCGTGAAATGCATCACAAAGCATAGTGTCGCCAAGTACGTTCTTGGAGAAAACGGTGCTTCCCGCACCCATAAATGTTAATTTCATAATGATAACTCCTTTGATAATCGGTTTTTTAAACTCTGTTTAAAAGTCTGTCGTGCTTATTATAACATATTATAATTTTTTGTCAATAGAGTATTCGGAATTTATTTATCTGTTTTCCCGCTCAACATCAACAATTCTTGCCTGTGAGCGGACGTATTATACTGATACTTATTTCGACACCTGCACCCCTACATCAGCATACTGTAAATATAGTCTTTTATTGCTCTTCTTGGTCTTCCGGGACTTCCCGCGTATTCGTCTTGCGCTGTGCTTCAAGCATCATATCCTTGACCTTCATAAGACGGGTGGTATTTCCTCTCTCGTTCTCATCGAGCTTCATTTTGATGGATTTAATTGCGGCAAGATACTGCGGCATCATGATATACTCGAGAGCATTAACTCTTCTTCGCGTTTTTTCTATCTCTTCCGCGAGCAACTGAGCCTGCTTTTCAAGCTCCGCCATGCGGACGAGATCCTCAAGTATACCGTTAAGCTCACGCAAAGATACATCAAGGTCACCCGAGGTAAACGCAAGTCCGTAATTAAAGCTCTGCGCAGCTCCTTTGCCATCCGACATCAAATAGGCAAACTCGGGCACGGTGACACTCATCATATTTTTATAGGTAACCTCAAGGCTTCCCTCTTTTTTGGGGCAGATAAGCGCCTCCTCGAGCATTTTCGGATTTCCCGATGCGCTTGCAACGCAGAAGCCCTTATAATAAAGCTCAAGTGCCCTCTCTACCTTCTCGCGCAACACTTTATCCTCGCGCACTACCTCAAGAAACTGCTTCATCAGCTCGTCTCTCTTATCCTTGAGAAGCTTGTGTCCGCGCCGCGCCGTAGTGTATCGCGTCTGGAGCTTTTTCATCTCCATTCGGGTAGGATTTACTCTGATCTCAGCCATAAAAAATCAACCTTTCAAAAGTTAATCAGCCATCAATTGCCCTTCCAATACTTATCCAGCATCTCGGGCTTGATCCTCTTCATCTCGCTCTTCGGAAGTATTGCAAGAAGCTCCCATCCGAGATCGAGAGTCTGTTCAATGCTTCTGTTTTCATAGAAGCCCTGATTTATATATCTCGCCTCAAACTCGTCAGCGAATTTCGCATACAGACGGTCGACAGGTGTCAGCGCCGCCTCTCCGAGAACGACCATAAGCTCCTTGGCATCCTTTCCTCTCGCATAGCTCGAGAAAAGCTGATTCATCGTTCCCGCATGATCCTCACGAGTCTTACCCGCACCTATTCCCTTATCCTTAAGTCTGGAAAGTGACGGAAGCACGTCAACCGGCGGCATATATCCCTTTCTGTACATCTCACGTGACAGGATTATCTGACCCTCGGTGATGTATCCCGTGAGGTCGGGAATCGGGTGAGTCTTGTCATCCTCGGGCATGGTGAGTATCGGGATCATCGTGATAGAGCCCTCCGAGCCCATCTTTCTGCCCGCTCTCTCGTACATGGTAGCAAGGTCGGTGTAAAGATAACCGGGGTATCCTCTTCTTCCGGGAACCTCTTTACGCGCGGCTGACACCTCACGGAGCGCCTCGGCGTAGTTTGTAATATCGGTCATAATTACGAGCACGTGCATATCGCACTCAAATGCGAGATATTCGGCTGCAGTAAGTGCCATACGTGGAGTGGATATTCTTTCGATGGCAGGATCCGATGCGAGGTTGATAAAGAGCACCGTACGGTCTATGGCACCCGTTTTCTTGAAATCCGATATAAAGAAATCGGCCTCCTCGAAGGTGATACCTATAGCGGCGAATACGACCGCAAATTTGGAATCCGAATTGCGAACCTTCGCCTGGCGTGCGATCTGAGCCGCAAGATTTGCGTGCGGCAGACCTGAGCCCGAGAAGATCGGAAGCTTCTGACCTCTGACGAGAGTGTTAAGTCCGTCGATGGTCGAAACTCCTGTTTCAATGAACTCGGATGGATAGTAGCGTGCCGCGGGATTTATCGGCGTTCCGTTTATATCAAGAGATTTTTCCGGTATTATTCGTGCACCGTTGTCTATCGGCTCGCCCATTCCGTTGAAAACTCTTCCGAGCATATTCGGAGATACGGGCAGTTCAACGCCGTGTCCCGTAAAACGTACCTTACTGTGTGCAAGGTTAAGTCCGGCGCTCGACTCAAAGAGCTGAACGAGAACGTCTCTGCCGTTGACCTCAAGCACGCGGCAGCGTCGAACGCTTCCGTCGGGAAGCTCTATCTCGCCAAGCTCGTCGTACTTAACGCCCTCGACCTGCTTTACGAGCATCAAAGGACCCGCTACCTCTTCTATTGTTCTGTATTCTCTAATCATTTTCGATATGTCCTTCCGTAATATTTTCGGGTACTCACGCCTCTGTTTTAAGAGCGTCAAGCTCTGCCGTGATCTGCTCGTCGATCTCTGCGTATACCTTCTTATAGTCGGCATAAGGAACCGCTTTGGCACGTCCTATGCGCTCTCTTACGGGAAGAGTTGCTATTTTTTCAATATTCGCTCCCTCCGCTATAGCCTTCTCAGCCTTCTCTCCGAAGGAGAAGATAAGCTCTATCAGCGCCGCCTGCTTATCAAGCTCGGTAAAGCTGTCGGTATCCTCGAAGGCATTCTGCTGTAAAAAGTCCTCACGGATGGACTGTGAAAGCTCGAGCTTGAGTCTGTCCTCAGCCGAGAGTGCGTCCATACCGACAAGCTTAACTATCTCCTGAAGGTCGTTCTCTTCCTGCAAGAGCTTGAGCAGTCTCGCGGTATTATCCATCCAGTTCTTTGACACGTTCTCAGCAAACCAGGGGCTGAGTCTGTCGCGGTATAGCGAATAGGAATTAAGCCAGTTTATCGCAGGGAAATGTCGCTTATATGCAAGAGAAGCGTCAAGTCCCCAGAACACCTTGACTATTCGCAGAGTAGCCTGCGTTACGGGCTCTGAAATATCACCGCCCTGCGGAGATACCGCACCGATCGCCGAGAGTGCTCCCTGTCTTGCGTCTGTTCCGAGACATACGACCTTTCCCGCTCTTTCGTAGAACTGGGCAAGTCGGCTCGTAAGATACGCGGGGTATCCCTCTTCACCCGGCATTTCCTCAAGTCGTCCCGACATTTCGCGCAAAGCCTCTGCCCAACGTGATGTCGAATCGGCAATGACCGCTACCGAGTAGCCCATATCTCTGTAATATTCCGCGATCGTTATACCCGTATAAATAGACGCCTCACGCGCCGCAACCGGCATATCCGATGTATTTGCAATAAGAACGGTACGCATCATCAAAGACTTACCGGTTCGGGGGTCGGTCAGCTCGGGGAATTCGCGGAGAACATCGGTCATCTCGTTTCCGCGCTCTCCACAACCGATATATACGACGAGATCAACGTCGCTCCACTTTGCAAGCTGATGCTGTACGACTGTCTTTCCCGAGCCGAAGGGGCCCGGAACGCAAGCGGTACCGCCCTTTGCTATCGGGAAGAGTGCGTCGATAACTCGCTGACCCGAGATCATGGGCTCTACGGGCGGAAGCTTTTGAGCGTAGGGGCGCGAAACTCGCACCGGCCACTTTTGCATAAGCGTAACATCTTCCATTCTTCCGTCGTCAAGCTTTATTTTTCCTATTTTATCCGAGACCTTGAAGTCGCCCGAGCGAAGCTCGACGACCGTTCCGTCCATATTCGGAGGAACCATTATCTTGTGTGTGATGACCTCGGTCTCCTGAACCGTACCGAGAATGTCGCCCGCGCGAACCTTGTCACCGAACTCACGAGCCGCCTCAAAGTGCCACGTCTTGCTGCGATCGAGCGCCGGCTCGTCAATGCCCTTTGTTATATTTGAACCGCAACGCACCCTCATTGCCTCAAGCGGCCGCTGAATTCCGTCGTAAATATTTGTAAGCAGACCGGGACCGAGCTCGACCGAAAGCGGGGCGCCTGTCGACACTACCTTATCTCCTCTTCCTATTCCCGCAGTCTCCTCGTAGACCTGAATGGATGCCCTGTCGCCGTGCATTTCTATGATCTCGCCTATAAGGCGTTTTTCGCCTACACGCACCACATCAAACATATTTGCCTCACGCATTCCCTCCGCGATCACCAGAGGACCCGAGACCTTCAGTATTTTTCCTTCTATCATTGTTAAGCCTCCAAGCGTTATTGTTATTCGCTGTCCTTGAACAGAATGTCCGCGCCGACGGCGCGCTCAACGGCGCTCTTTATATTCGCCATTCCGTATCCCGTACCGCCCTTACTTGACGGTATCACCGTTATCGCGGGAAGTGGCATATCCTTATATTTTGCCCTCTCCTCTTCGGTCTTGATCGCAAGATCCTCGGTTATGAATATCACGGCGTACTCGCCGCTCTTGACAAGCTCGGATAATTTTGCCGCAGCCTCGTCACCGCTCTGTACTTCGTGCACCGAAAATCCGAGAGCCATAAAGCCGAGGACACTTGTGCGATCTCCGATAATTCCTATCTTATGCATAACAGTCCCTCAACCTTTCCCGTATAACGTCAGCGGACAGACACGCATCCTTACCCGCAAGTATTATCCTGATATTCTTGACCTCATATTCAAGTGCCGCGATATATCCTATCGCGATCTCCGCACCGAAGCTGACATACTTTGCGCTTTTTGCCACCCCGAACCAAAGGTCATCCGCTCTGCGCTCAAGAGCCCCGAGCGTTTCGCCGTTAAGAATCGCGTTGGCTATATCTTCATACTCTCCGTGAGCAACAGAATCCGCGAGAGCCTCCTCACCGTTTTCAAGTGCATCGATGAAGAGATCCCTGCCGTAGCTTCCTCCTTCAATATACGCCTCCTCAAGAATACCGCGGGCAACCGGCCCGAGATCCATTCGAAGTATTCTCAGCGTTACCGTAATATTTACGAGGTCGATCTTGACGCGAACCAATCTTTGTGCAAGCTCCACACCCGACCTACCCGCCGCCGCAGACATGTCGGCAAAGCAAGCTCTGTCGATGATGAAATCGACTTTCTGTGGGTCGGCAGTCGCCGCAAACGCCTCCTCGGCATCAGGTATGGCTGCCGCCATATTTTCCGGAAAATCCGAATAGTCCTTTTCCATGAATGCACGAGTCGTCTTCGCAAGCCCGACAGAGCCGAGCGAGCTCAGCATCGAATCCGGAGCCACTCCGCGCGCCGCGCATTTTATAAGTGCTTTGATGTTGTTGGCATCGTACTGATATCGCATAAAATCGACCATATCCGCACAGCCCATCGACGCAACGTCGCTGTACGCGCTACGAAGAATACTTTCAAGCATATCCTCACGGGCGATGGTCTCGCCGCTTTTGACGGTATCAAAGCCCATATCCACAAGCTGAGCCATTACAGCCTCCGCGCTCTGTGCATCCGCAAGGTGGCGAAATTGCTCTCGCGTTGCTATCTTGGTCTCCAAAACGCGTATTCTGGCAGAGCTGTACATATATTCGGTTGGATTGTAGCCTTTAGCCATTTTCCGTCTCACCTTTCTTTAAGGAAATAATATCCTCGCGACCTCTGCCTCGAGCTTTGGTCGCAGATATGAGAATATAGTCTCAAACGAGCTGTTGATCTCGACGTTCCCCGCCCTGAGCACGAGTCCTCCGTCGATATCCGCCACGTCATCCGAAAGCCTGACTCTGCTCGGCAGATCTCCCATATCCTTTCCGACTATCTTTCGTTTAAAATTAGCCAAAAGCGCATCTCCGAGCTTATCTCTGTCGCGCTTTGCGAGCATTACCTCATATACAATAGGGGCTTCCTGCTCCTCCTGAGTGCCGCAAAGCTCCTCTCTTTGCTTTTGCGCATCGTATTCAGACCAAAGCGCCGCACACAAAAGCCCCGTGAGCAGCTCGAGAAGCTCGTCGCCCTCAAGCTCTCTCATCTCTTTTTTGGCAACGTCGAACGCACGGTCGATCATCTCGCTCTGGATCTCGAGCATAATGTTCTTTTGCACTGTCTTCTCCGCTGAACGCGTGCGAAGAGCAATTTCCGTTGCTTCGTTCTTTGCCGCCGCATTCGCCGCGGCGGTTATGTTTTTTGCCTTTTGGGCATATTCCTCGGATATCCTCGAACACTCCGCGTCTGCCTCGGCAAGCTTTGCCGCCGCGTCACGCCGTGCTTGATCAAGGATCTTATCCGTGATCTTGCTAAGTCCCGTCATTGCCGCCTCTCCTTAAGCTGACAGCGGCATTATTTGCCGAAGAACACGACAAGGAAGGAAACGAGAAGTGCAAGAATTGCGTACATCTCTACGAGTGCAGAGGAAGTGATCGCCTTACCTACCTCATTGGGACGCTTTGCGATAAGCGAAATTCCGGTAGCTGCAACGCGACCCTGCTTAACGGCGGACATATATCCTACGAAAGCCATGGGAAGACAGCCGACCAGATAGTACGCACCCTGTGCCGCGGTAAGAGTAACGGGGCTTGCGCCGAGAATACCGAGCTTCATAACTACGAGGAAAGCAACGATAAATCCGTATATACCCTGTGTTCCGGGAAGGGCCTGAAGGACGAGCGCCTTACCGAACTTCGAGGGATCCTCAGAAAGAAGTCCGGATGCAGCTTCGCCTACCATTCCAACGCCCTTGGCGCTGCCTATGCCGGAAAGTATTGCCGCAAGAGCGGCTCCGATCAATGCAAGAGCATTACCTGTAAAAATTGTTGAAAGCAGATCACCGATAGTCATTTTGTTTTTCTCCTTTAAATATCATAATTTTTTACGTTTTACCGGTTATTATATTATTCTTGGTGTTCGGTATATTTTTCGGAACAGAGTGCAGGCTCAAACGGAGTGCCGCCGTCCTCATAAAACTTACCGAAAAATTCAATATATTGCAATCTCGACGTATGAACGAAGGTTCCCAGAAGATTTATTGCGAGATTGAGCAGGTGTCCAATGATAAAGACGACCACCATCATTATAAATCCGCCGATGCTCGGTCCCATCATAGTTGCGAGAATATTTACAACCTGTGCTATGACGCCTGCCGACAGTCCGAGCGCGAGTATTCTCGAGTAGGACAAAAGGTCGGATGCGTAATTTATAAGGTCGTAAAGTCCGAGCAAGCCCTTGGCAAACTTCATAATGGGATTTTTTGCATCCCTTCCGTGCGTCAGTACTATTATCAACGCTCCTGCGAGCGTGACCCAGCAGCCGACCTCAGGTATTGCCACCCACAGACCGATTCCTGCGAAAAGCACCCAATAAGCACCGATATCGAATATTGCATCCCAAGCCTTTCCGTCTTTACAAAGCACAACGAATTTTACTGCCATACCCGCAATGAGGTGTACGGCACCGACCGCTATCGAGAATATAAGGAAGGACATGGGATCCTGAAGCGGATCCAATATAAGTGCGAGGTTTGCACTCTCGGCGGGGAGTAAGGAAAGATTTGGCAGTTCCGATTCGGGTATGCCCATCATCGTCTTCATTATCGCTATCGGCATATCTCCGAAATACGACCCGAAAAGAACTCCGAAAAACATACATGATATTCCGCAATAGCCGAACATCTTCAAGCTCCTCTTAAGTCCGTTTGAAAGATTGAAGCACCTTACCGCAATGAAGCAGCACAGCGTGACCAGCAGTCCGTAACCTACATCGGCAAACATTATACCGAATATTATGAAATAGAATATACTCATAATAAAGGTCGGATCAAACCTTCCGTACTTTGGATAAGAGTACATGCCGAGCACCCATTCGAAGTTGGTGGCAAAACCGTTGTTCTTTAAAAGTATCGGCGGCACATCCTCTCCCTCGGGTTCACTGACCTCGTAAGCGCAATTCAACCTGTCAAGCACCGATACGACAGCCGCCTCGCGCCCCGCAGGGATCCACGCGCTTATAATGGCAACACTGTCGGTTGCCGCAAGCTTTTGCTTCTGCACGGTCGTCGCAAGCTCGGTTGCCTCAATATCGTAGAGCACCTCAAGCATATCAACGTGTGCTGAAAGCGCTCTCAGCTCGGAAATCAACCTTTCGTCCTCTGCACTGAGGTCTTTTATCTGCTTTTGTGCTTTTCTGATGCATTCTTTAGCAGTCAGCTCAACGCCCGCAAAATTCGCACGCAGAAATCCGTATGACGAAAGCAGAGAATTAACCTCGGAGCTATCGGCTCTATGGCAAAAATACGCTGCATATATTCCGTTTTTATCGTTTCCCAAAAGATCTGCGATAGCTCCTGCGCGATAGAGCTGTTTACCTATAATATTGATATCGGTCGCCGCAGGCAGTACCCCAAGGAAACATTCCGTGGTATCCGTGCCCGAAAATCCGAGCGGAAGGTCGTATCGGATATAAGGTCCGGCAGCCGAAATATCGGTAGATGCGGTTGCGCTCTCCGCCTTTATCTGCTCTCGGCGCTTGATTATCTCAAGAGTTCTCGCAAGCACCTCTCTCGCCTTGTCGGCACGCCCGTCGCTGACGAATGCGTCGGTGTCAAGTCTTTTCTTCGGGGGAAAGAGACCTTTTTTCCTCCGGACGTACATATCGAGCGTCGCGATGGCGGTTTCGATATCATCAAGCAAGCCCTCAAGCTCCATCCGTCGCAGGTCGCACTCCACACGTCCGAGACCCAGTTCCGCATCGTCATCGCTGTCCGTATGCGTCGATATGTCAACGCACCGCAATCGCATCAGCTTCTTGACAAGCAGATCAAGCTCGTCCTTGCAGGCAAACACCGCAAGCTTTTTCATACTGCTTACTGACATTGTTCGTACACTCCTGCAATAATAAGTCTTACCGCCTCGCGAATGTTGAATTCGGCTGTCTCTTTTGCCTTTTGAGCCTCGGCTTCTGCCGATTCCCTTGCGGTCTCAATCACACTGTCGGCTCTGCTCGAAGCCATGCGAAGCTTTTCGCGGTTTACCTTTGCCGTCTCTGCCTCTGCACGCTCGCAAAGCGCTTTGCCGTCTGCATGAGCCTGACGGACTCTCGCCGCCGCTTCGTTAGCGGCGTTACTCCTGATCCGCACGGCCTCCGACTCTGCCTCCTTGATCTTTAAAATTATTTCCTTTGACAAAATCCCATCACCTCCGTAAGTCGTCGCTATTTTGTCAAATTTCACTTCAGATGAAGCAAAAATGCATACTTATATTATATCACTTTTCTTTTTATTCTTCAATAGTTTTGATTACAATTCTTTAAAAATATTTGTTATTTTATTTAATATTTGTAATGAGATCACATATACCGCTCAAAGCGCTTTTTATTTCGGTACGGAAGGCACAAAAGAAAAAGCCTTATGGGCCAGTTTGCTGACAAACATATTCGCACAAGCATATTGCACAAAAGTTTTCGCCCGCCTTTTTCAAAAGGCGGCGCGGTGAAGGGCGCGTAGCCCTTCTCGCGGCTCGCAAGCCGCGAAACGCTCCTTTCGGCGTTTCTCTTTTGCGAACTTTTCTCTTTGCGCCTTTTGTGTCAAAGAGAAAAGTGGAGTTCGTTTTTGTGCAATTTTACAGTGTAAGGCTCTGCAAATCGAGTTTGTCAGTAGTCTGGCCTTATAGGCGGTTTCGGAGTCTTAGTACAGCGGGAAAAGCTTCGTACCACCATCTGCAAAAACTTTTTTGCAGATGGTGAGTGCTCGATCTATATATTGACAAAACACAAACTGACTCAGCCGCCTTTTAAACTTCAATTCACCGTGCTCGACTCAAGTGTAAACAATGCGTTCACTTCGGACTTCAAATCCGGATGGTCCTTGAGATCGGGATCTTTTTTGACAAGCTCACGAGCCTCCTCGAAAGCAATGCTCATCAATCCGGTATCGTCGCACAATTCGGCAAGCCTGAAACGGACCCCGCCGCTTTGTCTCACTCTGCCGTCGCCGTTTGACCGTAAAAAATCTCCGGGACCGCGCAGACTCAGATCCTTTTCGGCGATCTCATATCCGTCGTACGAAGTTTTCATAGTCATAAGTCTCTCCCGCGCCCTGCCCTCCTTCGCCACGGCATCCGAGACGAGCACGCAGTAGGATTTTCTCGTCCCTCTGCCGACTCGTCCGCGAAGCTGATGCAGCTGTGAAAGTCCGAAGCGTTCGGCGTTCTCAACTATCATGAGCGACGCATTGGGAACATTTACCCCGACTTCTATCACGGTAGTCGACACGAGAATATCGGTCTCTCCCGAAACAAATTTCGCCATCTTCTCCTCTTTTTCGCGGCTTTTAAGCCTTCCGTGCAAAAAGTCCACGCTGAATTTTGGGAATTTTTCGGCAAGCTCCTCGGAAAATCTGACCGCCGACTTAAGCTTGATCGGAGGATCCTCCTCAAAAAGCAGGTCTCTGCCTACTTTGACGTCTCCCAGCAGAATATTTGCTTCTTCTTCCTCGCTCACCTCTGTCTCCTCGACCGCAGGGCATACGACGTACACCTGCCCGCCGCTTTCGACCTGCTTTGAAATAAAACCGTCAAGCCGTGCTCTGTAGCTTTCATCGACCACAAAGGTATCTACCTTTTGCCGTCCCGGCGGTATCTCATCAATTGTGGATATGTCAAGATCTCCGTACAGAGCGAGCGCGAGCGAGCGTGGTATCGGCGTTGCGCTCATTACGAGAACGTGACACATGGGATTTTTCTTTGCAAGCGCGGCTCTTTGACCAACGCCGAAGCGGTGCTGTTCATCCACCACGACCACACCGGGCTCGGCAAAACCGACCCCTTCCGAAAGCAGGGCGTGCGTACCTATCACAATATCAAGGCGCGTCTCGCTCTCCGCCGTCAGCGCAGAATATATCTTTCTTTTTTCCGCGGCAGGAGTTGCACCGACAAGCAGAGCACATCTCATTCCGAATGCCGAAAATATTTTCATCAGCGACTCGTAATGCTGTCTTGCAAGAATCTCCGTAGGTGCCATCAGCACCGCCTGCCTGCCGTTCTGAACCGCAAACAGCATAGCCGCTGCCGCACACACTGTCTTTCCGCTTCCGACGTCTCCGATCACCATTCGGCTCATAGCGACACTCTTTGACATATCCGATCGTATTTCTTCTATTACGCGCTTCTGCGCTCCTGTCAGCTCAAACGGCAGTATCGCTTCGAGCGGTCTTACATCCGAGCGCCCGCAAGCGTGAGCCGGAGCACGTTTGCTCTGTGCGCCCGCCATCGAAACACCGAGTGCAAATGTGAAAAACTCATCAAATATCAATCTTTTCTTTGCCGCCGCAAGCGCAGAAAAGTTCTGTGGCGTATGAATGTTCTTTATCGCATATGAGTGCGTACAAAGCGAGTGCCGTCTGCGTATCTCGTCGGGCAAAATGTCTCGCTCATCATCCGACGACGCAAGCAGTATCATCGCAGAGCGCATATCCTTCGCGATCTGCTTTTGAGTTATACCCTCTGTCAACGGATAGACCGGTACGAGCGGGAGAAGCTCTGCATCCTCGCTGTAAGGCTCATAAGCAGGTGATGCCATGGTATATCTGCCCGCCTTCTTTTCTATTCGCCCGTAAAATCTGAATGTCGTCCCGGGTATAAACGTGTTTTTCAGATAATCCCGGTTAAAAAAGGTTACCTCGCAGGACGCACTGTCGTCATAAACGCGGAATTTAGTCAGCGTCATGCGCCCTTTGACACGCACGCTCTTAGGCTGTGTCGCCACGGTCAGAATATACGCGTATTTGGTTGTTCCGTCGGCTTCCGCAATAAGCTTTATGTTGGCTCTGTCCTCATATCCTCTCGGATAGTGCAACAGAAGATCCCCGACGGTGTGTACACCAAGCGAAGCATATGCCGCAGCACGCGCGGCACCTACTCCGTACAACTTGGTTATATCCGTTTCAAACACACCCATTTCTTCACCACCTTGTTGCAAGTAATCATTTCAACATTTATATTAAATATTATACACGACCGTGCACTCAATGTCAAGCAATTCGATTGGCAAAAAAAGCGTCCTGAATTTGTTGATTTTTCACTAATTTTTATTTTTATCGGCTTTTTTGTTGACAAGTGAATAAATATGAGTTATAATATAAAATAAAGTATGTGTATCTAACCAAGGAGGTTACTGATGAAGAAGTTTTTTTTAGTTGCACTGGCACTGCTCATTGCTCTTTGTGCCGTCGCTTGCTCTTCGGGCAAAAAAGATGATGAGGCAGTTGACGAAACCGAGGATGAAGGAGCTGACGAAAACATCTTTGAGGATTCCTACGGCTCGTTTGAATATCAACTCAATGCAGAGGGTAAATGTGAAATAACGAAGTATTCTCCGAATTCTGTTGCGGTCGTTGACGTAAAGCTTCCCGAAACTCTTGATGACCGAGATGTTGCAGGTATTGCCGCAGGTGCTTTCAAAGCAGATAACTCCATAAAGTCTCTCACAGTTCCCGCTTGCTATACTTATATCGGTGATTACGCATTCTATGATTGCGATTCCCTTGAATCGGTTAAATTTGAAGGCAATGCGCTTACGAGCATCGGCAACGGAGCGTTCGAAGGTTGCGGAAAGCTCGCAAATATCAATTTCCCCGTATCGGTAAAAGAAGTCGGTAAGTTTGCCTTCAAGGATTGCACCGCTTTGGTTGCGGTCGACCTCTCCGGAGCAACCTTGATCGGAGACGGAGCCTTTCTTTCCTGCTCTGCTCTTAAGAGCGTTAAAATCTCAGATGCTGTTGAAGAGATCTCCAAAAACTGCTTCTACGGATGTGATTCTCTTGAATATACCGTTGAAAACGGCGGTCTTTATCTCGGAAATGAGAAAAACGAATACGCAGTACTCGTTTCTGCCGAAGACCTCGACATTGAAACCTGTGTCGTAAACCCGGCAACAAAAATGATCGCAGATCAGGCGTTTTTAAATTGCACTATGCTCCGCACGCTCACGCTCGGCGAGAGCATTGTAAGAATATCCGCAGCCTGCTTTGAGAACTGCAGCGATCTCGAATTCAACGAGCTCGAAAACGGCTACTACCTCGGAACAGCGGAAAATCCTTACATGGTACTTATGGGTATGATAGATCAGTCCCAAGAGGACTTCACTCTCAGCACTTATGCAAAAATACTTTGCGACGAGGCACTTACCAACTGTGCATCGCTTCAGGATATTCTCTTTGCAGGAACAAAGGAAGCTTGGGAAGCCATCATTAAAACGGACGGCTGGAACTACGGCAGAACCACAAGAATCGTGTTCGCCGACGAAAGTATAGAACCCATTATTTACGAATAATATAAATTCGCATAAATCATTAGGATCGGCAATTAAAAAACTCCTGCGGTATGATAAAAATCACCGCAGGAGTTTTTATTTTGTTAAATTTTCCGTTTTTTATCCGATGAAGCTGATCTCTCTTTAAACTCGATCGGCTGTCCGTCGGGATCTTTTGCAAAGGTAAACCTTCTTCCGAACCAATCGGTCCTTACTTCCTCGCACTCTGCGATCCGCATTACCTCTTCAAGGCTGTCAACCCCAAAAGAAATATGTCGCAAACCTTTACTTTCCGGTCCGGTAACCCTTTCGGGATGGTCAGGATCAACGAATATCTCAAGAAGGATTCCGTCACTTTCCATAAACACGACAGTGTCATGAGTTCTTTCAAATCTTTTCTCTTCTTTGAATCCGAGTTTGGCATAAAATTCGAGGCTTTCCTCGGAACTGACGATCAACGCTATATGATCCAAAACCATAAATTTTATCCTCTCATATCATATAATTTTTGATACTTTATGAACCTGTCCGATATGCAAGCATATCGGTATAGATCGCGCAACGTCCGGATATACGTCATTTTCACTGTATCCCGAGATAAAACGGCTTTTCCATTGGCTTTACAACTCAATATCCTGCTTCAATCCGAGATACGACCAATCGCGTCGTAACGGGTGAAATTTAACGTTTAGCTTTCCGTCCTGCTCGAAATATTCGAAAAACATATTTTTATCGTCTGCGAGCGCCTCCCACTCAAGCAGTGCTTCGGAGAGTTCAGGCACCGTTTCAATATCAAAACTCAATCCTATCTCAACTGCGCCGGAAGAACAACCGATATCTATATCAAGCGTCCTCGTCGGGGATACATTTTTAGCCATAAGAAAGAACGTAAGCAAAAAAGTACTGAAAAGCGAAAAATCGGTTTTTGAATACGCATTCAGCTTCGATTCTCTTTGAACAATATCGCATACAGGACATCCGACAAGACCGGATATCCGAAGGATCTGTTCAAGTATCGCTTTTTTTGCCGTATCCTCATTTTTGACAGAAGAAAGTCGATTCATATCAAATAAGCAGGAACGTATCTGAGCAAGAAATTCAACAAAAATATCAGCCTGTACCAACCCCGACCGGCGAATACGGACAGGATGCGTTTTTACGTATTGTGACACAACGAACAGATCACGGCACTCGTGCGAATCAATAAGTCCCAGAATCTCCCCGCTTGATATCTGCTCGTCGTCAAACACGCAAACAAAGCACAGCGAGCTTGAAGGATATATCGAAGGAAAGAACGCCCAGATACGTTCTTCGTATTCGGTAAGCAAAACCTTTTCTGTAAATGAACTCAGGTGCTTTATGATCTCGGTCTTCTGCTCATCCGACATCGCCTCAAGCGAAAAATCAAAATCGTTCGGAGCAAAGCTCTCAACCGTACTCATAGAGTTTATCGGTGATATCACCGCGGAAAAGCATATCTGTCGTTTTGCCATGATATCGTTTAATGAATATCGCAAGTACTCCATAGAATCCTCACGCAAAGTATCAACTTTCATCGTCGTCTCCTCTTTTTACATATTGGAATACATCTTATATAGCTCGCTGTATATACCACCGCGCGCGAGCAACTCCTCGTGCCTGCCGGACTCGACAATTCCGTCCTCTGTCATAACGAGTATTCGGTCGGCATTTCTGACCGTCGTAAGTCTGTGAGCTATCGTAAAGGTAGTTCTTCCCTTAGCCAGCTTCTCAAGCGACATTTGCACGAGGTGCTCACTCTCGTTATCAAGCGCACTGGTTGCCTCGTCGAGGATGAGTATCGGTGGATTCTTCAAAAATACCCGTGCTATCGAGATCCGCTGTTTTTGACCGCCCGAGAGCTTAACTCCGCGCTCGCCGACATAAGTGTCATATCCGTTGGGAAGCTCACCGATAAATTCATCCGCCCCCGCAAGGCGTGCCGCCTCGCGTATCTCATCATCGGTCGCGTTATCTTTTCCGTAAGCTATATTCTCTCGTATGCTTCCCGAGAAAAGATAAACGTCCTGTGCCACAACGCCTATGCTCTCGCGCAGAGATGCGAGCGTTACATTCTTAATATTCTTTCCGTCTATCGTTATCTCGCCGCCACACGTCTCGTAAAATCTCGGTATGAGAGAGCACAGAGTGGTCTTTCCGCCACCTGAGGGACCGACGAGCGCGATACTTTCACCCGCTTTGACACTGAGATCGAGATTGGTGATAACATTTTTATTCTCGCCATTATAGCGAAAGGAAACTCCCTTGAAATCTATATTTCCTCGCACGTCGGAAAGCTCTGTGGCGTTCGGAGAGTCGGCGATTTCGGGATCTAAGTCCATGATCTCGCAAAATCTCTCGACTCCGGTAAGTCCCCTCTGAAACTGTTCTGCAAATTCAACAATACGGCGAATGGAGGTCAGTAGCATACTTACAAACATAAGATACGCCATGTAATCGGCTACCGTGATGCCGCCGTCTCCCTTGATGAGGAAGAGCGCGCCGACAACTACGACAACGATATACATAATACCCTCAAAAAGACGGGTCGACGCCTGAAATCCCGCCATTATACGATACACATGAGTTTTTATCTTGAGGAATTTGGTATTTCCCTCTTCAAATTTCTCATTTTCCAAAGATTCGTTTGCGAAGGATTTTACAACACGGATGCCGAGAAGGCTGTCCTCTATCTGAGAATTGAGCTCACCCACCTGCTTTCGCGAGTCCCGGAAGCCCGCTCTCATTTTCGAATTGAAGAGTCCGAGCACTATTATCATAGGTGGGATAACGGCAAACACGATAAGTGTCAGCCATATATTTATCGAGCCGAGCAGGATAAACGAGCAAACGATTTTGATTCCGGCAATAAAAAATTCCTCGGGGCAATGATGTGCAAACTCGGTAACGTCGAAAAGATCGCTCGTGATACGCGACATGAGCGTACCTATTTTTGCACTGTCGTAATATGAAAAAGAAAGCTTTTGCAAATGTCCGAAAAGATCGCGTCGCATATCGGTCTCGAGCCGCGTACCCATTATATGACCGATCGACGCCATGTAGTAATTTGCGGCCGTGTCGATCAATCGTAAAATGAGATAAAGGATACCGCACCTGAGTACAAGCTCTACCGTCAGCGACATAGACTCGGAGGATGCCGCACCGGTGATCTCGCGAACGAGCATGGGAAGCACAAGCTCGCAAAGCGTGGTCAGCGCAGCACAAAACAGATCCAATACCAATATCCATTTGTATTTTTTGTAATAAGGAATAAATCTTTTGAGCAGTCCTACCCTGCTCATTTTCTTTTCATTCGACATTATTCTCTCCAAAACGATCTTATGATACCAATATTATAAATTATTCGGTGCGCAATGTCAAGGGGGAATACAAGATCAACGCATGAATTTCACTCAAAAGCGGGTTTTTCATTTTGATACCAAGCTGTGATCTACATCCGCCGTCTAAACACTGCCGCATACGGACATCAAAGGACGAATAATAATCATATCAAAAAAGCGTTTTGATAATTTTTAAATCATCAAAACGCTCTTTAATTACTTTTTTTGCGCTGATATGAAACGATTTATATCAGTCGATGACCTCGTCTCTGAGCACCACGCCCTTGTCGTCGTTAAACACGACTCGCTTTTTGCCGTCCTCGCGAAGTACAAGTGCCGCGCCGATAAATCCATTCGGCTCATCATCATTTGCAAATATCGGCTTCGAGCCGATGATTGCCGTGCAGGACTGACCCCGATCGTCAAGATCGGATCCCACATTACTTATATTCACTACATGTTCATGTCCGTACAGCAAAAGATCGGGCTTGATATATTCGCGAATAAGCCTTGCCCACTCGCCGTATATCTCACCTTCAATATTAAATGGTGGTTTGGCGACATGGGTAAATGGAATATGAGAGATAACCAGCTTGTGCTTCACTCCGGGAGCATTATATTCACGGTCCGCGTTTGCAATCACGTCTTTTATAAAACAGGTTTCTTCTTCCCTGAACTGATGGAAGCAAATTGTGCCGCCATATTCTGCATGGTCATCGCTCTTATCCTCGCCGCAATCAAGCAAAATCCCCCAAACGCAACCGACCCTGAAAGTATAATATGTACGTCCGCACATCGTGGGGATATAATACGGCATATCCTCAGCATGTATACCGCGTGTATCGTGATTTCCGCGGGCAAATACGCAAGGACAGTGTCCCCCCGTAATGCCCGATGCTATTTCGCATATCGCATTGAAATTCTCAATGTTGCCGCTGTGATTCGGAATATCTCCGTTGAGCACGAGCAGGTCAATCCTTTCTCCGAAATACCGTCCTGCAGCCACCGGCTCGTCGACCAGATTATGCGCGTCGGAGATATGGTATATATTGATGTCGCCGCCGTCCGGTACCGGGCGGAATGCGACCGTCAGTTTGCGCGCGTCTTCGCTCAGTGGGAAATAAGGTCTGCGGTCGATCATTTTTTTATAAACGACTGTATATTCCTTTGCCTCGTCAAGCACCGACATGGGAAGCTCGACCTTATGCATATTTGTATTGGAGCGCAATATTCCGTTGCAGTGGTCGTAATATGTCCTATCTCCTACATTTACCCACATGATAACCTCGTCCGAGAAAGGAACAAAGATATTGTATTTGTCGCCTATGGCAAATACTGTCGGAAAAGTCAGCATATATTCGGGAAGCTTACTCATGATTTTACCTCCATGGATTATGATCGTTATCATTATATCACCAATTCAACGCAAATTCAAGTACTAAATCAAAATTCAAATGATGATCTTGAAAATCCATTTTTGAGTGATACGATTATTGACAATATCACTCAGAGATGATATAATAACAAAAAAGGGGTGCGCATATGCAGGGAATAGATCTTGACAAACCGATAATATATAAAAGCTCGTCATTGCGTTTTTTCGAGCCTAATGAACATCATGTTACAAGGACCTGCACGCAGGACGTTCTGCTGCTCGTGTACGACGGCGTCTTGCGCTTTTCCGAGGACGGTGTTCCCTATGAGATACACGCAGGGCAGTATTATATACAAAAGCATGGGGGATATCAGTCGGGAGAGCTTGCAAGCTCGGCTCCGAAATATTTATATGTCCATTTTCTCGGTGAATGGGGTGACTCAAAGGGTGTGCTTCCACGTAGCGGAAGCTTTGAATATACAGAGCTTTCTTCCTATATTCTTGAGCTTGACAGACTCTCACACGGAGAGTGTACTTACACCGAGTGCGCCGCACTCTTTTTCTCAATACTCTCAAAGCTCTACCGTCGGTCCCCGCACGCCGATACTCTCGCAGAAAGTATACGGAGATTTATAGATGAGAGGTATCTTGCATTTTACTCGCTTGATGATTTATGCAATGAGATGCACTACAGCAAAAATTACATTATCAATGTCTTTAAAGAAGAATACGGGATGACGCCTATAGAATATCTCAATGAAGTTAAGATAAGGCGTGCGATGTACTTACTTGAAGTAACCTCACACTCTATTGACGATATTGCAAGGGAGAGCGGATTTAATCATTATTCTCATTTTTACCGCTTGTTCATCCGTAAACAGGGTATCTCACCGTTTGAATGGAGACGGCGGATAAGAGTTGCAGAGCAACCGAACGGAGAATAATACCTGCTGAAGGCTGAAATATATGCTTATAAAAAGCGGCTTGACGGTAAAAAGACCGTCAAGCCGCTTTTGAACGAAAATATATACGAATTTCTATACATTCAAAGCACAAGTTTACTTTTCAAGAGGCATAAAGTGAGGGCAGGTCAGCTCTATGTTCTTCCTTATGGGACAAGCCCATCTTACTGCGTTTTTGAGTATCTTCTGAACGTTTTCGTTTTGGAAAGACTTGTTAGTCTCGTGTCCGGGCTGGAAGTAGAATATCCTGCCGTGTCCGCGGGTGAAGGTGCATCCGCTTCTGAATACTTCTCCGCCGTTGAACCAGCCGAGGAACACTACCTCATCGGGCTCGGGAATATCAAATCCTTCGCCGTACATCTCTTCGGGCTCGAGAACGAAGGTCTCGTCAACGCCGGCGGCGATAGGATGATTGGGCTTGATAGTCCAGATGCGCTCCTTGGTGTCGTCGCGCCACTTGAGGTTGCAGGTCGTACCCATAAGTCTGCGGAATATCTTGGAGTGGTGTCCGGAGTGGAGCACAATAAGTCCCATTCCGCTCAGAACCGCTTTCTGAACTCTGTCGACTACCTCATCGGGCACCTTGTCGTGTGCCATGTGTCCCCACCAGATGAGAACGTCGGTGTCCTCGAGAACTTCCTGCGTAAGTCCGCATTCCTCGTCGTCAAGTGTTGCCGTGCGGGTCTCTATGTCATCGCAAGCAAGCATATTTGCAAGATATCCGTGGATTCCGCCGGGGTAGTTTTCAAGAACCTTGGGATGTGTTTTTTCGTGGTAATTTTCGTTCCAGACAGTAACTTTCATAATATATCTCCTTCAAAGAAATTATCTTTATAAGAAAATTATACCACCTGACCTCGGATATGTCAAGACGGGAAATGATTTTTATCTGTATTATGGAATTTGTGTAGCTCTATTGTCTTGCCGCTGACGAGTATTCGTTCAATATAAGCGTTTCAGGGCTGCATCGGCAGCCCTGAAAAATTAAATATATTTGAGTGTGTTGCAGTCAATTCTCCAGGCACTCCTGTATTTCGTCTAAATCATCGACCGAGAATAGGCTGTTTTTGGATGACAGATGGAAAAATTTCTCTTCGGTTGTGCCGACTTGTGTAAGCGCTACGATATATTCCCCTCCCACCTCAACGGAATCTGTGAAAAAGCGAATTTCTATGTTTGAATAGTTTTCACTATTTCCTTTCAAGGTAGAGACAACAGAGCATTCGTAAATTTCGGTATTGATTGCAAGGGAAGTTGAAAAGCTGACTTTTTCAACTTTCACCCTCAGCACGTGATCCGATTTTTCAATGATAGATTTCATATCCGTATCTGTAATATACGGTCTACCGTCATAAGCTTTAATATCATCGGGATCAAGGCTGTTGATACACGAGGTTATGTGGGCGACCAATTCTTCTTCGGTTGAAAGTGATTTGACCGCAGAATGCTCTGTGAGAGGGGTGCCGCAGTAAGTGCTCTTGCCGATATCTTCCGCGGGAATATATATGCTGCTTATTACAGGCATATAAATATCATGCTCATTGTATACGCTTTTGTCTCTTGACAGTATAAGATAATATTCCTTACCTGTTTTATATTGAATGTTATCGGTGGAATAGGTACAAATAACTTCTTCACCCGAAAGTGTTTCAATATCAACACCGCGGTAGGAAAACACAAATATGTTCTCACCGGTATCTTCTCCCATATATCTTTCCGTTACTTTGAACTCATACTCCACATACACATCGTGATATACTATGTCTACACATTTACCCTTTACAACGTCATTGGCAGATGCAAAACACTCGTCAAAGGGAATATATTGTTCGTACATATCGTACATAAGAATTGCTGATGTGCTTTGTTCAGTAGTATTGTCTGAAACACCGGTTTTATCATTTGAATCTTGAGGCTCTGTTTGTACAGTATTGGCATTGATGTTACAAGAAATTAAGTTGATAATCAAAAATATACATATAAACAGCAGTAAATATCGTTTCATTGTTTTACTCCTTAATTGTTAATTAATAGATAAATTATAAAACTGTGCTAAGTGATTTATATCTCTGTCGGTTAAATACATATTTGTTGACGATGCATACATTGTGTCGTTACTATTTGATGAATGTCCATCATATCCTAATGCATGACCAAATTCGTGAATTATAATAGTCTTTTGCAACGTCGATGACATGTTTTCAATTTTCGAAAGAATATATATCTCTGCCGAAATTGCCAAATATGTTTTTTTCAAGTTTCCATTATAATACAAGTCTATTTCTTCGTCTTCACAAATAGAATGATAAGTTAATCCTAATAAATTATCTCCAATATTTACTCCTTTATCCTTAAATGTACTCAATGAAGCACCATAACACTTGATATCAGCTTTATTTTCCAAGGCTGATTTAAACTCCATATCTAATGCTCCTCCCCATTGTGCCTTTGCTTCTGAAACGCCAGATAAGAACATAAAGTTACTGGAGCCTTCGATTTTTTCATAGTATAATGAAGGAGTATTCTTCCACAAATAAACATTGTTGATATTAGAGTACCAATATTCTAAAGTTATTCTTCGTAACATCCACTTATCGCTTCCATCGCTTTGAGCCGTTCTTATCTCAACATCCTGATCGGCATTAGAAGACAGGGCTCCACCTGCCAGAAAGTAATTTGAGTTACTTTCCGGAGATATCTTATACGTTCCGTCCGACTGTTCTATGAATTTCCACCGCTGGGCAGTTGCGTTGGTATATGCAGTCTGAGTAACTAAATTGTCATTCGAATTCGTCGGAGCAGTAAGAGCAAGATCGCTGTACTGTGAGATTATTTTGTAATATTGATCAAAAACATGTATTATATCCCAACGTTGATAATAGTATCCATAAAATGGGTGCATTTCTATTGTTTCACCGCTGGCTGTCATATCGTTGTTATTGTTAATCTGTACATATTTATTTTGGTATTTGATATTTTTGAGGAAATACGCGCCTTCTTTAAAAGGAAGAGAAATATTCCAAGTATATATTCCGAACATTACTCTTGGTGCAGTATCGGAAGAACTGTTTTTTGCAAAAATTCCAATTGTCCAAGTTGTTCCACTATGTGGTGTTACCGTAAATCTTCCGTACAGATCAGGGCCGGACATTGTATATGACGCTTGTGGAACTTGGCTCATATTAATACTGATAACGTTATAGCCCGGACGAGTTGAGTAAAATACCGGAGTCAATGTTGAAGTCGTTCCTGCTTTCAGAGATCCCGATCCAAGCATAGTTATATCATTTCTTTCTGCGCCCGTGTACTTCGTGAATACCCATCTCATCTGATCTGATATAGCACTTGTGGCATAAAGAAATGAATTCGGTTTTCCGGCATTACCGGACGCTTGCCCCTCATAAGCTGTTATACAGTTAGTCGATCCATACTTTCTTATTTTCAATCCGGTTCCGGATTCTTGAATTACGTAAGTGTCTCCATATGCCACAAGAGAATCATCAAGTGGAATATATTTCGTCAACACTTCAAGCCCGGAGCCGTCCGCTTTCTGAGATATGCCAAACGATAATGCGTTATTTCGCATGATGCGTATGGTATAACTTCCGGTTTCGGGAATTCGAGTAATTTTAAAAAGCGCACTTGTTTCGAAGTTTTCAAATGGAGTATATGGCGCAGGATTTCCGCTTCCTGCGGTACTGAACTTGTATTGTTGCATATTGTATCCCGGCAACCAATGTGACAAGTTGGTATCCATATACATGGTATATTCGCCGTTGCTATTTCCAATATTTGAAATAGCATATACTCCATCGTCAATAGTTCGGCTGTATGCATACGTTGCCATTGAATCCACTCCGCTTTGCACAAGTCCTGTTCCTGAATTGTTCTGAATAGTTGCATCGGGATCTATACCTCTCTGTATAAGCTGTTCTGCTCTCATGGCAGCAATATCGCTTGCTATTACTTCCGAACTTTTTTGGGTTACCGAAGCAGTGTATTCTATTTGATCAAATGAATCAGATATCGTTTCGCTAACAACCTCGCCGAATGTTCCGTTGTAGTCTTGTGCCGATACGGATACCGGTATAGAAATCAGCACCATAACTATCACGAGTATAAGCGAAAAACAGCGGTAATATGACTTTTTTAATCTAAATCTCATAGTCTTTATCCTTCTTAAATTTATAATATTTCATAAAACCACAAAAGCATACAGAACAGATCTGACCGTGAGTTGGGGCAGAATTCCATCCTATATGCCCAATAAAAGACGCAGATCGGGATATCTTCGGTGAAAAATGTGAATGTTTGTGAGTTTAAAGTTATGCATGAAACCTCCTTTTGTGTCTCTGATAAGACAAGTCAACAGTAATAATAATGAATAAACGGCTACAGAAGTTTGTCTCGGTTTCTTTTAACTTTTTTTAAAAATTTTACCTCCTGATAATATTTTATCATATTCGGAGCGGAATGTCAATACAATTTAGTGATTTTCCATAAATTTTAAAGTTGAATATCAAAATAATTTGGTGTTTTTATAAGTATCTGATTATTACCCGTCAGTGACAATTAAAAAATTATGTGTCGGTTTTAATTTTTTCAGAATTTTTTTGGTTTTTTTCAAAAAGCTATTGACAAAATTGTGAAGTTGTGCTAAAATCACACTAAACCGATGAGGAGGAGTAAGTAAACTGTTCTCCCTTCCTTTCAGAGAGTTGCGGACGGTGCGATCGCAGCAGGAAAACACAGTTGAATGGACCTTCGAGGGCGAGCTGAAACGAGATGTAAAATATTTCGGAGTATGTAAGACGGACAGACCTTTCGTAACCGTGGTCAGCATATAATAGTATGTGTGAGTGGGCGATTTTTCGCCAAGCAGGGTGGCACCGCAGGATTCAGTCCTGTCCCGGCAAATCATTTTTTTGCGGGACGGACTTTTTTGTTTGCCCGCTCAACAGAAAGGAGACATGATCATGTCAAACAAAAAAATTCCCTACAAGATCTACCTTGAAGAAAGCGAGCTTCCTCGCGCATGGTATAATATGCGCGCGGATATGAAGAAAAAGCCCGCACCTTTGCTCAACAGCGTTACCCTCAAGCCCATCACTGCAGAGGAGCTTGCACCTGTTTTCTGCGAAGAACTTATACGTCAGGAGCTTGACGATACTACGGCGTTTTTCCCTATCCCCGACGAGATCCTCAGCTTCTATAAAATGTATCGTCCTTCTCCGTTGGTACGTGCGTACTGTCTTGAAGAAAAAATGCAGACTCCCGCAAAGATCTACTACAAATTTGAAGGCAATAACACAAGCGGAAGCCATAAGCTGAATTCCGCTATCGCCCAGGCATACTACGCTAAGAAGCAGGGTCTTCGCGGCGTTACGACAGAGACGGGCGCAGGTCAATGGGGCACGGCTCTTTCCATGGCTTGCTCTTACTTCGGGCTTGACTGCAACGTATATATGGTAAAATGCTCATATGAGCAAAAGCCCTTCAGACGCGAGGTAATGCGCACCTACGGTGCGACTGTTACCCCCTCCCCTTCCATGGAAACAGAGATAGGAAAGAAGATACTTTCCGAGCATCCCGGAACGCCCGGTAGCCTTGGTTGCGCAATTTCCGAGGCGGTTGAGGTGGCTACAAAGAAAGAAGGCTACCGTTACGTACTCGGAAGTGTGCTCAATCAGGTTCTGCTCCATCAGTCTGTGATCGGACTTGAAACAAAGGCTGCTCTTGACAAATACGGCATTAAACCCGACGTGATCATCGGTTGTGCGGGCGGCGGTTCAAACCTCGGCGGTCTTATCTCTCCCTTTATGGGCGAAAAACTGCGCGGAGAAGCGGATTACCGTTTCATCGCTGTCGAGCCAATGTCCTGCCCCAGCTTTACCCGCGGCAAATATGCCTACGATTACTGCGATACCGGCGCGGTCTGCCCTTTGGCAAAGATGTACACTCTCGGCAGCAGCTTTATTCCCTCTCCGTCTCACGCGGGCGGTCTTCGTTACCACGGCATGAGCTCCACGCTATCCGAGCTCTACGATCAGGGTCTTATGGAAGCAGTCTCGGTCGAGCAAACCGCTGTATTCGCTGCGGCTGAATACTTTGCTCGCGTTGAGGGCATACTTCCCGCCCCCGAAAGCTCACACGCTATCAAGGTAGCAATGGATGAGGCCCTCAAGTGCAAGGAAACAGGAGAAGAAAAGACCATCGTGTTCGGTCTTACGGGTACGGGATATTTCGATATGTTCGCTTACGAGCGTTTCCACGACGGCAAGATGAGCGATTATGCCCCCACCGAAGAAGACCTTGCGGCAAGCTTCGCAAAGCTTCCCAAAGTTGATCTTTAAAAATATCAATTAGCTTGTTTTGAATATTTTTTGGGATGAGTCAGATTGGAAAAATTGATTTTCATCCTATACGAAAGCAACAAAAAACCAAGATCGATCGTTTGATTGACCTTGGTTTTTGTTATATTCACTTCTTACCTTCTTGCTGTGCTTTTTGTTCAAGAAGCTTTTTGTGCTCCTCACGTGCGCTGACCTTTCCTTCGGGGACGATCTCGCCGGCTTTTTGGAGAGATATCTTAGTAAGCATAGGACCTACAAGCTCGTAAACGAGGACTGCAAAAAGCGTTATATTCGCAACTATGACGCCCTCCGAGCCAAGCGATTCCTTAGCCTTTATAGCCATACCGAGGGCAACACCCGCCTGCGGCAAAAGCGTAATTCCGAGATATTTTACTATATTGTGCTCGCACTTGACCGCCTTTGAACTTGTAAATGCGCCGAAATATTTACCAAGCGAACGAGCGAGGATATATACAAGTCCTACGCCGACGATCGCAATATCCGAGAACACCGACAGTTCAAGTTCCGCGCCCGAGAGCACGAAGAAGATAATATAAAGCGGTGCCGTCCAGCGTTCAACCCTGTCCATAAGCTCTTCCGAAAAATCACAGCAATTGCAGAATACAGTTCCGAGCATCATGCAAACGAGCAGAGACGAGAACGAAACGTGTACCCCGCAGACGGTAAACTCTATCATGGAAAGAGCAACGGTCAGGAGCACAAAGGTCACGGACATCGACAGTCTCTTGGAGCGCGAATGGAAGAATTTTTCAAAGAATGTGAAGAGCAGACCCATAACAAGTCCGAGCAGGAGCGAGAGAACGACCTCGAGTATCGGCTCCAGAACTACCGAAAGTACATCCACCTTTCCGTTTATCAAAGCCTTTGCAACGCCGAAAGATATCGCAAAAAGCACAAGTCCTACCGCGTCGTCAAGCGCTACGATTGGAAGCAATATATCTGTAAGCGGTCCTTTTGCCTTATACTGCCTAACTACCATCAGCGTAGCGGCAGGGGCAGTAGCCGAGGCTATTGCCCCGAGAACGATCGCGGCGGAAAGCGAAAGCTTATCGGGCATTGCAAAATGCAGTGCGATAAGTATTACATCAACGAGGAGCGTAGTGAATACAGCCTGAAATATTCCTATGACCATTGCCTGCTTGCCGGTCTTTTTGAGCTGTGCAAGTCTGAATTCATTACCTATCGAAAAGGCTATAAATCCGAGGGCAACGTTTGAAATTATACTGAAGGACTTTACCTCTGCCATGCTCGTAAATCCGACCCCCGAGATACCGAAAGAACCCAGGAGGTATGGTCCGACAAGTATGCCGGCGACCAGATACGCGGTAACTGCAGGCAATTTAACAAGCTTTGCAAGCCTTGAGATCATAAGTCCGGCAAAGAGTGATATCGAAAGTGAAAGAAGGATTTGCATTGTTATCTCCTAAAGTTATCTTATAATCATACAACAGTTATATTTTAACCTTTGAGATTATAGCACTATTTATTATAAATGTCAAGTAAAAAAAGAATTTTTCTTTTGGAATAAACTCCGGCATGACAAAAGGCGTTTGGCAACCTTCCGACCGCCAAAACGCCTTTTATATAACCGTGTGTTTTATTGTATGCCGAATACAACAGTCCTATACTGTTTTACTGCTGTGTATTTTCTTTCTTAATCTTATCTGCGATATTACCCGGCACTACGTCGTATCCGGTCACCTTGAATTCAAAGCTTCCGCGACCCTGAGTCATTGCACGAAGAGCGATGGGATATTCAACTATCTCTGCCTTGGGTGCTACTGCGTGAACCGTGGTGTATCCCTTTCTCGCAGCGGGATCCATTCCCATAACCGCTCCTCGGCGCTTGTTGAGGTCACCCATTACGTCACCCACGAGAGAATCCGGAACGGTTATATCCATATCTCCGACAGGCTCGAGAATAACGGGAGCCGCAACTTCAAGGCACTTCTTGTACGCGATGCTTGCAGCGGTCTTGAAGGATATTTCGTCCGAGTCAACGTCATGGTAAGAGCCATCGTAAAGGTCAGCCGCCAGTCCTACGAGCGGGAAGCCTGCAACACCCTTGAGCATAGCATCCTGAAGTCCTTTCTCTACTGCGGGATAGAAATTCTTCGGGACAGTACCGCCAACGACGGATACGCTGAACTCGAGTCCTTCGCTCTCTGAAGGAGCAAAACGGATCTTGACGTGTCCGTACTGACCCGAACCGCCGTTCTGCTTCTTATGCTTTCCTTCAACGTCGGCACGCTTCGTGATCTTCTCGCGGTACGCTACCTTTGGGATGTCATAGTTTACGCTTACGCCAAAGCGGTTCTTAAGCTTTGCCGCAAGAACTGCAAGGTGCATATCTCCGAGTCCCGAAACTACCATCTGCTTGGTCTCGGGGTCGTTCTCATACTTAAGCGTGAGATCCTCTTCAAGCATCTTTGCGATACTTTGAGATATCTTACCCTCGTCCTTTGCACTTGCGGGAATCATTGCTCTTGAGTAATAAGGCGTAGGATATACGATTGGAGCATACGAGAACTCCTTATTCCATGTAAGGGTATCGTTCGTGTTTGTGTTGGCAAGCTTTGCTACCATACCTATATCGCCACACGCAAGCTCATCCACCTCTACCTGCTTCTTTCCGTTTACAACATAGATATGAGCAAGCTTTTCGCTCTCTCCGGTCGTATTGTTCTTCATAAGCATATCACGCTTGACAGTACCGTTCATTACCTTGAAGTAAGACATCTTACCTACGAACGGGTCGGCTACGGTCTTGAACACGAACATTGCAGGCTCACCATCCGGAGCGATCTCTGCCTTGCTTCCGTCAGCAAGAGTTTCGACCTTCTTTGCGGTGTGCCTCGGGAATGATCCTGTGATCTTGTCAAGCATAGTCCATACACCCCAAAGCTTGGTAGCGGCACCGCAGAATACGGGAACGATATCGCCGTTGATAATTCCCTCGTGAACCGCATTGGTAGCTTCCATAGGAGTTATCTCCTCGCCACCGAAATACTTTTCCATAAGATTTTCGTCAGTGCTTGCAATGGCTTCCATAAGCATATCGCGGTACTTCTCTACCGCTTCCATAGACTCTGCCGGGATTATCTCAACGCTGTGTCTTCCGTTGTTATCGAAAACGTGAGCATTCTGCTCTATAAGATCGATACAACCCGTTACGACACCATCCTTGACCATCGGAATGGTAAGAGGACATACGTGCTTACCGAAAGTAACATGAAGCGAATCAAGAACACGCGCAAATCTTGCTTCGTTATCATCGAATTTATTGATGAAGAACGCCTTGGGAAGACCTGCCTGCTCGGCGTAGTACCATGCCTGCTCGGTGCCTATCTCGATTCCCGCCTTACCGTCAACAACTATGACGGCACTGTCTGCAACTCTCAGAGCTTGATGTACCTCGCCTACGAAATCAAGGTATCCCGGAGCATCGATGACGTTTATCTTGCAGTCCTTCCAGGTTGTGTTGAGTATTGAAGCCGAAAGCGAGAAGCCTCTCTTTGCTTCCTCTGCATCATAGTCGGAAACAGTGTTGCCGTCTTCAACGCGTCCGAGGCGATCGATTCCGCCGGTAATATATATCATTGCTTCTGCAAGCGACGTTTTTCCGCATCCTCCGTGTCCAAGCAGTACAAGATTTCTGATTTGTTTTGTGTCTACAACAGCCATTGGTTTTTCCTCCTCATCTCCGCGTCTTTTGCGGAAAATACTAATATAATTTTTGCAAGTTAGCCAATTTTAAAGATACTAATCCTGCCTTATTGGTTCATTTTCACAAACCTCTTCATTATTATACATCATAAATCTTCATTTTGCAAGAGCTTTTTTGTATTTTTTACACTTTGAATTATAGAAATATCGGCTCTGTTTTTGTGGATTTTTTACAAAAACGAGCCGTTTTTGATATAAAACGGTACTTTCGACGGAATAAAAATGAGGTGTTTCGCCGCCCACGGGCGTTAAGGAGGGCTCCGCGCCCTCAACCCCGCAAACTTTTTGCGTTGCTTTAGCACTTGCTTTTTAATAAAATAAAAAGCTTTCTCGGTAGCGATGAGCTGTCCGGGAAAGCTTCCTCAGAAAACACTGTGTGTAAAATCCGGACTGAATAAACCGGCCTTGATACCATAAAACTCCTTCACAGCAAGTTCTTTGGCGACTCGACGTTTTCAAGGCAAGCCTTGAAAACTCGACACGTAGCGAAGCGTAGTTGTTCTTAAAAACCAACCAAAAACTTACTAAACCCCAAAAAGGCTGCGTGTATTTTCGCGAGTAAGGTGAGCGACATCCTCAAGCGAGCATCCTCGTGCTTCGGCAAGTGCAGTCGCAGTATAGAGCAATCTGCCCGAGTGGTTGATCTTCCCCCTAAAGGGATGCGGGGCGAGATACGGTGCATCGGTTTCAATAAGTATCCTGTTATCCGGTACGCTCCTTGCGACCTCTTTTATCTTTGCTGCGTTTTTGAAGGAGACAACTCCGGAAAAGGAAATATACCATCCGCGCTTTACAAGTTCTTTAGCCATTTCCGCGCTTCCGCTGTAGCTGTGAAATACTCCGCGTACATCGGGGTACTTAAGCACCATGTCAAAGGAGTCGCCGTGCGCCTCGCGGTCATGTATGATAACCGGAAGACCGGTCTCGCGTGCAAGCTCCATCTGAGCCTCAAAGCACTTGATCTGCAAAGCTTTGTCGTAAGGCTCCCGATAATAGTCAAGACCTATCTCTCCGAGTGCAACCACTTTGTTCTCTTCTCTGTTTTCAAGAAGTCCGCGCAGATCGCACAGTTCTCGGTCAAGATCGAGCTCACTGTTCGAAAGGTCCTCCGGGTGTATTCCCACCGCCGTATACATCAGCGGAAATTTGCGGGCCTGCTCTATGCAAAGGCGGTTGGTCCCGGAAGAGGTTCCGACGTTTATCACTCCCTCTAAATTCTGAGCGAAGAGCGACTCCAAAAGCGCCTCGGCGCCCTGCGGGTTCTCTTCGCCGTAAAATCGGATATCGTAGTAGTGAGCGTGTGTATCGAAAAAGCCAATATCCATTATCTTATGCGCTCACCGAGAGGAGTATCTTCAGCAAGGAATACCACTCTTACCTGTTCCTCACCGCTTGCAAGTATCATTCCTTCCGAATCTATACCGCAGAGCTTTGCGGGTTTGAGGTTCGCAACTACGATGACCTTCTTGCCGATAAGATCTTCGGGTGCATAGAATTTGGCTATGCCCGAAACTACCTGCCGCTTTTCGTATCCGAGGTCGAGCTGCAGGCAAAGAAGCTTCTTTGCCTTTTGAACCCGCTCACAGGCGACGACCTGTGCCGAGCGAAGCTCAACTCCCATAAAATCTTCGATTCCGATAAGAGCGCATCCCTCGGGATTCTCGGGATCTGCATTTGCCTTTGCCGCCGCCTCTGCCGCAAGTCTCTGCGCTTCCATCTCTGCCTCAAACTCTGCCATGAGCTTTGCCTCGTCTATGCGTGCAAAGAGAACCTTGGAGTCTCCCACCGTGCGTCCTGCGGTGAGCGCGCCGAAGCTCTGCTCGCCGCCGATAGTCTCAAATCCGCGCGCGTCTGTTGAAAGAGAGTCAAGTATGTCCTTTGCCGTGTCGGGAATTATGGGAGCAAGCATTACCGCCCCCCAGCGGATAGCTTCAAGCAGGTTGTAGAGAACTGTTCCGAGACGCTCGCGTCGACTTTCATCTTTTGCAAGTGCCCAGGGCATCGTCTCGTCAATATATTTGTTTGCTCTGTTGAACATAGCAAATACGCACTCGAGCGCATCTGCTATATGGTAAGAATCCATATTGGATATAAATCCGTTGCAGCTCTCAACGCATGACGCGATAAGCTCGTCATCGAGTTCATCATGCGCCGTGGGAGCCTGGATAACCTTGTCGAAATATTTTTTCTGCATGTCGAGCGTTCGCTTTACAAGGTTGCCCATATTATTTACAAGATCCGTGTTATATCTCTTTATTACCGCTTCGTAGGTGATGCTTCCGTCGGCGTTATAGGGCATCTCCGAAAGGGCGTAATATCTCACGCCGTCAACTCCGAATTTTTCGGCAAGCTTGTCGGCATATATAACGTTTCCGCGGGACTTAGACATCTTTTCGACTCCGAAATTGAACCAAGGATGTCCGAAGACCTTCTTGGGAAGCGGAAGATCAAGCGCCATAAGGAAGATAGGCCAATAGATGGTGTGGAATCGGAGAATATCCTTGCCGATGATGTGAACGTCGGCAGGCCAATATTTTTTGAAATGCTCGGATTGCTCCTCGTAAGACTTATCTGCGTCGTATCCGATCGCGGTGATATAGTTGGTCAGCGCGTCAAGCCAAACGTAAACTACGTGGCGGTCGTCAAAATCAACCGGTATACCCCACTTGAACGAGGTTCTCGAAACGCAAAGATCCTGCAGTCCTGCCTTGAGAAAGTTGTTGACCATTTCCTTTTTCCTCGACTCGGGCTCAATGAACTCGGGGTGATCCTCGATGTGCTTCATCAGGCGGTCAGCGTACTTGCTCATTCTGAAAAAGTATGCTTCCTCGCTCGCTCTCTGCACAGGTCGTCCGCAGTCGGGACACTTGCCGTCGGACGCCTGAGTTTCGGTAAAAAAGGACTCGCAAAAGGTGCAGTACCAGCCTTCGTACTTGCCCTTGTATATGTCGCCCTTTTCGTAGAACTTCTTGAATATCTTTTGTACGTTTCTCTCGTGATAGTCATCGGTCGTGCGTATGAAATAATCGTAGCTCGTGTTCATCTTGTCCCAAACGCCGCGGATCTCGCCCGCAACGCCGTCAACATACTGCTTGGGAGTAATACCTGCCGCCTTAGCGTAATCCTCGATCTTCTGACCGTGCTCGTCTGTGCCCGTGCAAAAAAACACGTCATATCCGCGCGCTCTCTTATATCTTGCGATAGCATCGGTCATTATTACCTCGTAAGTATTTCCGAAATGAGGCTTTCTCGACGCATAAGCTATCGCTGTTGTAATGTAATATTTTTCTTTCATTTTATCACCTTCCGATGTCAGAAATTAGATTTTTTCAAAAAAAACATATATATATATGCTTTATTATATCAAATATACGAAATTTTTACAAGTGTTTTTATAAATTTTATAGCAAAATTATCTGCGTTGTAAATAGATATGACCCAATTTGTTGAAAAAAATAATAAGAATAT